>DASRMF010000099.1:0-9206 GCA_035648055.1 Atribacterota bacterium | reverse complement strand
CATTTAGCTGGTCCAAATATTCCTCAGAGATAGTTTTCTCGTAATCTCTCCCTCGTAGGGAAATTCTTTTTAATAGAGTGGGAACCGAAGCTTGAAGATAAACAATTAAATCCGGGGGAGTAAGAAATTGGGTCATTATGTTAAATAATTCCTGGTAATTCTCATAATCACGACCCTCCATATACCCCTGCTGATTTAAATTTTTGGCAAATATATCCACATCTTCATAAATACTTCTATCCTGAACTACAGAGGCAGGATTCTTTAATATCTCCTGATGATGGCGAAATCTCTTGGACAGAAAAAATATCTGGAGCTGAAAACTCCACTTTTTCATATCTCCATAGAAGTCCTCTAAATAAGGATTGTTCTCTACTACCTCATAATATGCCTTCCAACCCAATCTTTTACTTAACAGGTCAGTTAAACTTGATTTGCCACAGCCTATATTCCCCGATACGATAATAAATTTCTTCATTTAAAACTATCCCCCTTATAAATTTCATTAATAATATATTCAAGATCTTTATTCTTACCCACAAAATCAAGACCGTTAGTCTCTATTTTAATTAACTTTGTTTTTTTATAATTATCGGGATAGGAAAAAAATTCTTTATAGGCCAAGTTCAATCTTCTCATATACTCTAAAGACATTTTCCGCTCAAAAGGCCGATCTCTTAGCGCTATTCTTTTCATTAAGGTTTCGGTACTTGCTTGCAGGTAAATAATTAAATCCGGCCGAGGGATATCTTTAACCATAATTTCATAAAGGCGTTCATACATAGAAAGTTCATTTCCGATGAGATTAAGATGAGCAAATATCCTATCTTTGGCAAATAGGTAGTCAGAAAAAACTGATTGATTAAATAAATCTTGCTGGGCTAATTCTAATTGCTGTTTATAACGACTCAATAAAAAAAATATTTGAGTCTGGAAGGCGTATCTTTCTATATCGCTATAGAATTTAGACAAAAAAGGATTTTCTTCTACCACTTCTAAATTATGTCTTGTATTAAACCTTTTACTTAGCAATAAAACCAAACTTGTTTTCCCTGCTCCTATAGCTCCTTCAACTACAATAAATTTACTCTTAGGTTCAATCATCTATCTACTCCTTTATTTATGGGGATCAAGTTGATTATTTTTCCTCTCGTAATTCCACTCATAGGTCGAGTACTTATTTTCAAAAAGTTCCTTCGAAATTTTTTCTTCCTGTTCAGTTAATTTACCTTCAGTTAATTTTACTCCAAATTCTTCTTCAAATCCTCGGGGAAGAATTTCGGATAACTCTGAAAAATTTATCTTTTTCTTTAAAATCTCTTCCAGGCTGGTTGCTTTAAATCTTATTTTAAACCTTTCTCTTATCTGAACAGAAGGAAAATTAAACACAGAGAATAACTTATCTTTTTCTAATTCTATCAATAAAGAACCGTGTTGTAAAACTATTTCCCTTTTTCTTACCTGTGCAGAACCTACAATTTTTTTTCCCATAACCTGCACCTCGTATTGAGAGGGAACGGAAAAACAGATTGATTTAATATTTGAATGGGAAATTTTGGATTTAATCTCATTGCCTGAGGGAGTGCTTTTTAGTTTTTCTCTAAGAGGAACTAATTCGGCCTTGATTCCTAAATAAGAAAGACCTCTAATTATTCCACCACTAATCTTCTTATAGGTTTCTAATATAGAATCATTAACCAAAGGATGATTTTCTTTAATTATAAAGCTATAGGTTAATTCTTTATCATGCAAAACTGCTTTGCCCCCCGTTGGCCGGCGGACAATATCGATTCCCAGATTCTTACAAGCATCTACATCAATCTCTTTTTTTAAATCCTGAAAATAACCTAAAGATACAGCCGGTGGAGACCATTGGTAAAACCTGATAGTGGGAGGGACCAAACCTTCCCGGTGAGCTATCATTATCGCTTCATCAATCGCCATATTCATAAAACCCGTATGATAACTATCTTTTATTAATCGCCATTCCATTAATTTTTCCCTTTCTGTTTGAATAAAATAAGGCTAACGAAATTAAAAAACTTGTTAGCCTTATTTTATCCTATTTATTAAAATAAGTTGCTGGGATACAAACATAAATTATTAAATTTACAAAAATTTTAATCTAACTGTTATTTATTAGTAAATTATTCAGTCTTTACGGATATTGTTTTAAATTTGTTAATTGCCTGTATTCCTTCATTCGCCACAAATCCAGCCAATATCAACAGAACAACTGATACACATCCTAATAGATAATTTCCCTTAGCAAAATTCTGGAACACCATGGTAATTAAAGCAACAACCGTAACAGCAATCATAAATATCATAGGATAAAGAGTTACAGTATATTTTTTGCCCATATGGGCTAACCAGGCAGTTGCTCCTAATAAAGCTAAGCCAGCAAGAAGTTGATTCGCTGAGCCGAATATCGGCCAAATTGCAGTCCAGCTACCACTTAAAGCTAATGCTCCACCGGCTACGACGGTAATAATAGTTGCAAAATATCTATTAGAAATAGCTGGCGCCCAATCAGCAGTTAGTTCTTCTAAAGCATATCTTCCTAACCTGGTAGCAGTATCTAAAGAAGTAAGCAAGAATGAAGATACGGTTAAAGCACCAAAAGTTATTCCTATCTGCTCGGGTATGCCCAAATTAGCTAAAAATTTTCCCATACCATGGGAGAAAACACCAATTGGTCCACCCCAATTAGCCAATCCATCTGCTAATCCTGCTTTAGTTAAGATTGCAGCAGCTCCTAAAGCAATGACTGCCAATAATCCTTCAAGTAACATTGCTCCATAACCGATAACCTTAGCATCTGATTCCTTATTCAACTGTTTCGAAGTTGTTCCTGATGCACAAAGGGAATGAAAACCGGAAATTGCTCCACAAGCAATAGTTACAAAGAGTATGGGGAACAGATATCCTATCGGTTGTTTAAAAGCAGTAAAAGCAGGGAGTTGTAGTTGTAATGTGTTAGCCCCCAAAAGTATGCCTATTACAGCTCCACCTAAAGCAGCGTAAAGCAAGAATGAGGATAAGTAATCTCGAGGTTGGAGTAAGACCCAGACTGGCATAGATGAGGCAAAAAAGATATAAATGAATAACAACCAAAGCCAGGTTTTAGCACCAAACACAAGGAAAGGAGCCGCTAAACTAATCCAAACAGCTATAGCCAATGCGATTACCCCTAATATGGTTACTGTACTAAGAGACATATTTTTACGATAAAGACAATATCCCATCACTATAGCAATGCCCATCATAAGAACGGATGCAGTAGCCACCGAAGAACTAGCCGCAAAAGTATTGGCTACCAGAATAGCAAAAACAGCCACTATTAATACCAAAGTCAACCAAGCAAAGATCAAAAATAAGATCTTTGCTTTCTTACCTACATTTTTTCCTATTACTTCTCCTACTGTTTTACCTTCATGTCTTACCGAGGAAATAAGAGACATAAAGTCATGCACTCCGCCCATGAAGATGCTTCCTAAAACAATCCATAAAAAGCAGGGAAGCCAGCCAAAAACAGAAGCCGCAATAGGACCTATAATTGGTGCTCCTCCCGCAATGGATGCAAAATGATGCCCCATTAAAACCGGGGCTTTTGCGGGAACATAATCTACTCCATCAGTCATAGTATGTGCAGGAGTCTTTTTACTGTCATCTAATCCCACAAGTTTCCCTAAATAACCTCCATAAGTTTTAAGGGCAATGCCAAAAGCAACAAGAGCTATTAAAACTAAAATTAAAAGATTCATCTATAATGTCCTCCTTTTTCATTAAATAAAAAATAAAAATGATATTTATAAAATAAAGTATTGGGTTTCTTTTTTGCTATCCCAGCAACTTATTCTTTATAAAAACTCTATAATATTTATTTTTTAGTCTTATCACCCCCTGAAGAAGATTTAATTTTATAAGCAGAAAGCACTTCTTCCCCTTTTTTATTAGAATATAACTTTTCTTCCTTTAAATCAATTAAAATAAGTCTTATATCACACCATCCCTTGATGCCCAACAAGAAAGATTTGGAAAATTTAAACTTTTTAGCAAAGTTTACCGCTTCTTCTGAAAAACTCGAGGTAGCAACTAATACTCCGTTTAAGATAGTAGACATCGTATCTATTGAAGGAGGGCTTAATTTATTAATAGAAGATATTAAAAATTGAGAAAATTCCTTTACTTCATTTTTATTTCCTAATTCGGATAATGATTTTACTATGGCGTATTCCTTAGTATAGTGTTGGTCAATTTTTATACTCTTAGTTAAGGCTTGACGAAAATGTTCGGTAGAAGATTTGGCAAATATATCTACTTTTACACCGAATATTTCTTTATCTCTATCTACTTCATAATAATATTTATAACGTTCCTCTAAATCTTTTAAATACTCCCCTAATTTATCTGTTATGTTTTCTTCCATTTTACACCTTCAACCTATTAAATTTTCTAAAACAGTACTACCTTTTTATATATTCGACAAAAAATTAAAAACTCCTTCTTTTTTTAAAAAATAATTTTAAAATTTTAAAATTTAATTTAAATTTATACTATGTTATAATAAATTAGAGTTAGTGAATAAGGAGGTATAAAATGAGTACTGGTTTTTTTGGAAAATTGTTTGGAAAAAAAGAAGAAGATTCCTCAGGATTTCTCTGGATT
The DNA here is from genome assembly GCA_035648055.1 of Atribacterota bacterium. GTDB lineage: Bacteria > Atribacterota > Phoenicimicrobiia > Phoenicimicrobiales > Phoenicimicrobiaceae > Sediminicultor. The sequence continues at coordinate 4,535 of DASRMF010000099.1, read as the reverse complement.
TACAGCCAGTGTGATAAATGTGGAGAAAAATTTAGAACCCTCGTCAGAAAATATAATGATCTTACCCCCACTTATAAAGATGATGGACCAGCTTACATATTGAAAAAAGAATTAATTGGAGCTTCTTGCCCCACTCGAATTAATTTGCATTTAGAATTTGACCGAGGTTATCGGAAGATATCGGAAGAAATCACCGGCGGACATTTTATTTCTAAAGAAGACTATCAATCTTAAATTTTAAAAAAGAATAGTGAACAGAAGAATTTATTTTTTATAAAGAATGAATGAGTTAAACATTTACAATTCGAAGAACCAAAACACCTTTTTAATTATTTTTAACTACTTATTAAAACCATATCCCCTACCTTACAATCAACATCCTCGGCTATTACCGGACATTTTGCTCTAAATAGAAAAAATATAGGTCTATCTTCTTCTGAAAGAGCTTCGTAATTTCCCTGTCCTTTACTGATAATCAACTCTGCGTCCTGATATAATTCCATAAATTCCGGAGAGCAATATTTTAATATAGTTCCAGGGGCATCTGACCCGCTGGAAGTAATTTTAGCTGCTTTATTTATTCCACAAAATAAAGCATCTTCTATTAAAGCATCATTAATAATAGGCTTAGCCTTTACTACATAAATTACTTCTTTTCCCAGTTCTTCTACCAGCTCTTCTATTAACAGTCTATCAAATACTACCTCTCCTGCATTATCAGCCAGGTAAATTATGCTATTAACCTTATTTAAGGCTTCTTTAAATTGTTCATATTTAAAGGTAGTCGAATTATTTTCATTATTAATGATGAAATTTCCTTGAAAAAGATGATCTATCTCTTTTGGCACATCTAAGGAATTTTTTGCTCCGTAATCGATAATATTGCCGATTATAGATAATTCTACGGCAGTCAAAAGCCTATCTTCTGAATTATTTATTTCTTGTTTTAATTTAGGGTAAAGCTTTAAGGCAAACTTATTACTGTTTTCTTTAATTTCTTTAAAAGGATCTTTTACTCCAGATATTTTCCCGACCAAATTATATATCGCTCTTCCCATCTCTGGTGGAGCGGTTTCTAAAGAAAAATTTGGTATTAACTGAGAAAGTTCATCAATAATCTTTTTTTGTATAATCTCATCTGCTCCCGCAATTCGAGCTGCATCTAAAGCTTGCCTGAAAAAACAGGGGATACAATCTAAATAAGTTTTCATTTAATTTATATTTACTCCTATCAATTTAATTATTAATAGTCCCATCAGGAAGCATATTGTCGGAATGATATTTTCCTTCCTCTTCCATTTCTCTTCTTATACAGCGGTGGTAATTCCCTTTACAATAACCATCAATCCATTTTAGATCTAATTTTCCCTCTTCAAAATATCTTTTCATGGGGCAAACACAAGGTCTGCCCCTACAACTTATCTCCTGAATTCTGATTCCCTCTTTCATAACTATAAGCTAAAACAAAAGATACAAATTTTGCTTCTTCCTCTTAACTTTTATCTTTTATTTTCTTAACTAGGTAACCAACTAATCAAATATATATACTGTTCTTTAGTACACAAATCGAGTAATGGTTGCTAAAATAACGGCTAAAATAAAAGTAAAAGCTATAGTAAATAAAGTCCGCTTACTCCCAATTTCTTTCCATAAAACCGCAACAGTTGCTACACAAGGAACATAAAAAATTATAAAGATGGTAAAAGTCATAATTTGGGTTGCGGACATTACTGTGGCAATACTGGATGTCCCTATAGCCTGGATCAACATTAACATAGAAAGTTCTTTACGAAGAATACCGAATACCAGAGTAGTTCCCACCACTAAAGGGAGGCCGAGTAGGGAGGTTAGAGGAGAAAAAAAGTTATTTATAAGCATATCCGCCTTATAATATTGCAACAAACTTAAAATTGTACTGCCCACAATAAGTAAGGGCCAGGCAACAAAAATAAATTCCTTCATCCTGAGCCAAGTCTTGGCTAAAGCAACTTTTATAGAAGGAATATGGTAAGCCGGAATTTCTAATATCATTCCCGGGGTTACCTCTGGCAGCAAGCGGGATAATATCTTTCCTGATATGATAATTACGATAATATTTAAAATATAAACTGCTAAAGCTGCTTGAGGACTAATATAGAAAGCCACTAATGCAAATATTATAGTCATCCGCGCGGCACAGGGAATCATGGTAGCCAGCACAGAGGCAATAAAACGGTCTCTTGACGATTCTAAAATTCTGGTAGCCATTATAGCCGGAACAGTACAGCCATAACCTAATATAAAAGGTATAACTGCCTTACCGTGTAAACCAATCTTATGTAAAAACGCATCTAGAAGAAAGGCTATGCGAGGCAAATAACCTAAATCCTCTAAAATGGCCAAACCAAATAAAAAGGGGAATAGATAAGGCAAGACAATAGCTATCCCGCCGGCTAACCCCTGGATAATACCACTAATTATTGAAAATGATAGAGTGTTTGGATTGATACTCTTCCCTATTAAAGGAATTAGCTTATAAAAATAATTAAGTAATGGTTCTTCTACTATTTTCCCCACACTAAAAATTAAATTAAAAAATAAGTAAAAAATTAGGCCTAAAGAAATATACCCCCAAAGCGGATGCATTAAGATATTATCCAAATAATCTCTTGGGCTTGTGTGAGGCTTGGTAAGTGAAACTACAGATTCATATATATTCATGGAGAGATGATGCCGTTCAGAGGAAATAACTACATCGGATTGTCTACCATGAGTTTCCTCAAGTATATTCTGGAAATGGACGATCTTTTTAAAAAGATTATTACTCTTTTCTTCATAATTTTCCATAAAATAACTATCATTTTCTAGATACTTAAGAGCTAAAAACCGTTCCGGTATATTAAATTCTTGATTAATCTGTTTCTTTTTAATTTGTGTAGATAATTGGGCTATAACTTCCTCTACATCTTTACTAAAATTTATGGTTTTGCCTATTCCCTTTTCTTCTCCTATCTTATAGGCCATAGAAAAAAGTTTTTTCACGCCTTTTCCTTTTAAGGCAATTGTTGGCACTACTGGAACACCAAGAATTTTAGATAATTTTTCAACATCAATCTTAATACCCTTACGTTCAGCTTCATCAATCATATTAAGACATATCACCATCGGCAATTTAAGTTCCAAAAGTTGCAGAGTAAGCTCTAAACTTCTACTAAGTAAAGATGCATCGATAACGTTTATAATTACATCAACATTATTTCTTAACAAATACTTTCGAGCTTCAAGTTCTGCCAGGTCGAAAGAAGTAAGAGAATAAGTGCCTGGTAAATCCACTATCTCGAAAATTTCTCCAAAAAGATTAACTTTGCTGGAAGTATATTCTACTGTCTTACCGGGGAAATTAGAGGTTACTGCTTTATATCCGGCAACATGATTAAAAATAGTACTCTTGCCTGAATTGGGTTGTCCTATAAGAGCAATTTTCATTATTCTGCCTCCACCACAACTTTTCTAGCTACTCCTCTGCCCAAGGCAACCTGATTCCCATGGACACTTATTAAAATGGGTCCTCGCATAATAGCGCTCTTTTTTACAGTTATTATGTCTCCGGGATGGATACCTAAACAACCTAAGCGTTGTCTTATTCCCCATCCTCCGGAAATGCTAACAACTTTTGTTTTTTTATTTTCGCCTATTGAATCCAAAGTAATTATCATATCTTTTTATTCTCTCTCTCAATGTTTTTTCTTTATAATTTTTTATTTTTACTACTGCTACTTTCCAATAAGCCTCTTTTTTTCAAATATTCTTGAAAGTTTTCTTTCCATTTGGAGCTTTCTGGTAATAAATTAATAAATTCTACAAATTCAAGCAGGCAAGTTATAGTTTCGGGTGAAACATCGTGTTCTAACTTGCAAGCATCAGTCTGAGCATTTCGTTCATCAACTCCGATAATGTTTAAAAACTCCGTTAGCAAAGTATGTCGCTTTTTGATCTCCTGGGCTAATTTTTTGCCCTTCCCGGTGAATATAATTCCACCATATTTTTCATAAACTATATATTCATTTTCTGATAATTTTTTAATCATCTCGGATACACTGGGACGGCTTACCTCTAATTTTTCAGCAATATCTTTTGCTTTAACATATCCTTTTTCATCCTGTAAATTCCATATCGTTTCCAGATAATCTTCCATGTTTCGGGTAGTCATTTAGTTTTTACTCCCCTTCTTAACTGTTCTTAATTTTATTTAAAACTATTTTTAATTTATAAGTCTTCCTATCATTATTAGGTATGCCTAACTTTATTAGATAATATCATGGACTTTTTAAAATTGCAAGGGGCAGGATGCAAAGTATCGAGTCAAGAAAGAAAAAGCAAGATAAAAAATACAAAAAAAAGCAGGAGGTAAGGATCTCCTGCTTTTAATTATCTTAACTAACTAAATTAAAATTAATTACCATAAAAATTCTTAGTTTATTATCCACCGGCAATTGAATGGATTACCTGAACATCGTCTTCATTCATAATCGCAGTATCTTTATATTTTTCCTTGG
>DASRMF010000098.1:0-8685 GCA_035648055.1 Atribacterota bacterium | reverse complement strand
ATGGTGTCAGAATATTTTCTTTTTCTAATTTGTATCCAACAGGCCCCTAAGCCAAGTGCTTCAGCTGCTAGTAAAATAAAAGTAGTAGCTATAGAGGCATCTTCTATCCATACATCAGACTTGGTTGGATCAGCAGTGACCACAATCCCCAAGGGCGCATTAGCCAAAAATGCTGAACCATGCGGCTTTGATTGGGATAATTTTGCTAATAATTCCTTATCATTTACAAAGATAAATTCACAAGGATAACTGGCTTTTGATGATGGAGAAAATAATACTGCCTTTATAAGTTTTTTAATTTTATCTTTTTCTATTTCCTGTTTCTTATATTTCCTTATGCTCCTTCTATTTTTTATTAAAGAGAACAACATGATAACCCTCCTATAATATTTTTTCTTTGTATTACTTCAGCTCATTCGATATATTATCAATATTTTACAATTTTTATTGTACTAAAGCTAATTTTTAATACAAATTATTGGTTATTTTAAAATTAAAAGTGTGCGCCAGGTTAATTATTTTATAATTTGTTATATAGATTGTAGATTTCTTAAAAGGCTTTTATGGTTGAGTTAAAGATAATTAAAAATGCAAGCGGGAAAGCTTTTTAAAATGGGGGTTTTAGAGGCAGGTACAGGTAATGGCAATACAGTATTTTTTTTATAGCACTAGACGCCCATTGTTGTTCAAGGTAAGGCATCATCATATTCACAAAATATCATTTCAATCTCAATAAATACCCATTATTTTTTAACCAATCTTTATGTTCTTTATATTCCTTGTCCAAGCTTCCCACTTTATTCCAAAATGCTTTTGAATGATTTTTCACTTCAAGATGTACAAGCTCATGAATAACAACAGAATCTATGATAGTTAAAGGAGCCATAATTAATCTCCAGGAAAAACTCAAGTTGCCCTGATGAGAGCAAGAACCCCATCTTTTTTGCGCATTGCTAATATTGATTTTATTATATTTAAATCCATTTTTTTGCACATACCATTCAACTCTTTGGGATATTTTTTCATATGCTCTTCTCTTATACCAAGAAATAAAAAGATCTATTGCCTGCAGTAAATATTTTTTGGAAAGCAAAAATTCGTCTTTAAAATCCAGCAAAATTTCTCGATTATCCACTAACTTTAAATTATAATAATTCCCAAGATAAAGAAATCTTTCTCCGTCAACAAATTCTTTTTTATTAAATTTTAAATTCCTTAGTTGGACTTCTTTTTGTGTTTTCTGTAATCGGTCTTTATATTTTAAAATAACTTTATTTATATTTTCTTCGCTGGTATTAAAAGGCGCTCTTACTATTAATGCGGCATCACTATTTATATACATAGCAATGCTCTTTCTCTTTGAACGTATTATCTTTTTAATTTTTATAATTTTAGCCTCCTGCGGGATCTACCTGCTTTTTGTTGCATCATCGACCCAATAATACCCCAAGTTCAAAAGCTTTGTGAAGCAGTTCTTCTTTCTTTCTGGCACCTTCTCCACGGTCAGAGTCATTAATCACTAAGGTATCCAGCAACTCAATATTGGCGAAAAATTTACACCAGATTCCTATGGATGCCAGTGCGTGTTCAGGATTTTTCGATATGTTAGCCACCCAGATGAAAAGGCCCTTCTTTTTTTTCTCCAACCTCGACTTGAATATTAATTTACCATCCGGAAGTGTAATCATCTCCGCCAGGCAATTTGAGCGATCAATGAGCAATTTAAGCTGAGCGCTAAAGTAACCAAAATATGCAGGAGCCCCGATAACCAGAGCATCAGCAGTTTCCAGAGCATCATATATTTTTTCCATCCCATCTTTGTAGAAGCAATAATCAGGAGCGGGAAATCTATCACAGGCCTGACAAGGCTTTATTTCCAGATCATTAAGGTAGATTTTTTCTATTTCTGCCCCGATGGACCGGGCACCTTCCAGAGCTTTCGTTACAAAGGTATCAGTGTTCATATTTTTTCTGGGACTGCTTACAATTCCCACTACTTTTATAACCATGGTCTTATTCTCTCCTTAATTAAATATCATTAAAATAAAAAGATATTTCATCGTTGATTAGAAAAGAATTAAAAAATGAACCTTTCGTTTTGTTTAGATATTTTTGTTAGGAAAACAGCAAGAAGAAATTAATCAACAATCATTAGATGAAGCTTTTTCATATTCTACTAACAAATTTGCTATAAGCTCCCTAATTCCCTTATTCTTCTATTCTTCCCATTTTTTCAATAGTATGCTGGCATTTTGCCCACCAAATCCAAATGAATTGGAAATAGTATATTGTAAATTCTGATTCCTTCCTTGAAGCGGGACATAATCCAGATCACATTCCGGGTCTTGCTCTTGCAGCCCTATGGTAGGAGGAATAAAACTTTCCTGCATGGCTTTAATACAGACAATGGCTTCTGCTGCTCCCGAAGCGCCAAGCATATGCCCGGTCATTGACTTGGTAGAACTTATCGGAATATCATATGCCTTTTCGCCAAATACCGTTTTTATTGCTTCAGTTTCACTTTTATCATTATAAGGAGTACCAGTTCCATGAGCATTAATGTAAGATATCTGTTCTTTATTGATACCTGAATCATTAATAGCCATTTTCATTGCTCTTGCTCCGCCATTGCCTCCGGGTGCAGGAGCAGTTATGTGGTAAGCATCACAGGTAGCCCCATATCCTACTACCTCAGCATAAATATTTGCCCCTCTTTTTTGAGCATGCTCTAATGTTTCTAAAATCATTATACCGGCTCCTTCTCCCATTACAAACCCCGTTCTTCGGATATCAAAGGGAATAGAAGCTTGTTCCACTCTATTGTGAGTACATAAAGCTCCCATCGAGGTAAATCCGGCTAATGCCAGTGGAGTCATTGCTGCCTCAGAACCACCGGCAATAATTAAATCCGCTTGGTTCTGCTGTAAAATACGATAAGCATTCCCAATGGACGATGTGCCGGAAGCACAGGCAGTTATTACAGTATCACATATCCCTTTTATTCCAAATTTAATAGCAATATTTGCTGCAGCAATATTGCAAAGAGCCATAGGGATAAAAAAAGGAGATACGCGTCCCGGCCCTTTTTCGATAATTTTTCGATTTTCTTTTTCAATAGTAGTAAAGCCCCCTATGCCGGTGCCTAAAATAATTCCCCAATTTTCTCGGGAATCACTCTCATTGCTTAATCTTGCATCATCCACTGCCTCATTTGCAGCTATTACGCCCATTTGGGTAAATTTATCCATTCTTTTTAATTCCTTAAAATCCAAAATATCAGCAGGATTGAAATCTTTAATTTCTGCAGCTATTTTCACCTTAAATTCGGAGGTATCAAATGCTTTAATAAAATCAATACCACATTTACCTTTTTTTATATTTTTCCAGAAAGTTTTAACATTATTACCTAGCGGAGTAATTGCCCCCATTCCAGTTATAACAACTCTATTTTTCAAATTCTTTATCCTCCTTGTATTACTATTCTTCTATCAATATTTGAGCTACATTGTCCAGTTTAATAATACAGCTCCCCAGGTTAGTCCACCGCCAAAGGCAACCATTATAATTCGATCCCCTGGGCAAAATATTTTTTTCTTATGAGCTTCATTTAGGGCAAGTGGGATGCTGGCAGAAGAAGTATTTCCAAAACGGTCTAAATTAATAATGAATCTTTCTCTTTCAACCTTTAATTTTCGAGCTACATAATCAATAATACGAATATTAGCTTGATGAGGAATAATATAATTAATATCGTCTATAGAAAGGTTAGACTTATTCAGGACCTGGGAAATGCTTTTTATCATTATTCTAATCGCGAATTGAAATACTTCTTTTCCGTTCATAGATATATTGCTGGGTCTTCCATTATTATTTGGAATCTGTAAAAAAGGATTTTTTAAGGGAACTGCCGGAAGGGTAAGGAGTCCCTTCAAATCTCCCCGAGAACCAGTATAAGTACAAATAATACCCTCTTGACTGGAACTCTTTAAAATTACTGCCCCGGCGCCATCTCCAAAAAGCACACAAGTATTCCGATCAGACCAATCAATAACTTTTGATAAAACTTCTACTCCTATTACAAGAATTGTCTTGCTCTGTTTTGATTTAATAAATTGATCGGCTATCTGTAACCCATAAACAAAACCGGTACAACCTGCTGTTACATCAAAGCTGGGAATATCATCTAATCCTAATTCTGCCTGAACAAGATTCGCAGTTGAAGGCATAAAATAATCGGGGGTTATGGTCGCTAATATAATCATATCGATCTCTTCTTTGTCTATACCAGCATTTTTGATTGCTTCTGTTGCTGCTTTTGCGGCTATTTGATAGGTCTTTTCTCCGGAGGAGATTCTTCTTTGCTTTATGCCTGTTCGAGAGGTAATCCATTCGTCATTAGTCTCTACCATTTTTGAAAGCTCATCATTTTTTACAATTCTCTGAGGGACATAAGCACCTGTGCCAATTATTTTTGAATAAATCATGTTACCTTCCTTAAGCAATTCTTCATCTATAAAAAATAAAGTTTCTTATATTTCATAAATTGCTGCTTTTATTTACTAACTACTATTATGACCTATTATTAAAAGCAAGTATACATAGTAATCCATTCCTTGTCAATGTTTTTAGAAAGATTTTGGGTTAAACATATAATAATTTGGATATAATGAAGATGATTGAAAAAAAAGATATTCCCTCAAGCAGGAATTAATCAATAATTATTACATGAAGCTTTTTCATATTCTTCTGATAAATTTTCTATAAGTTCTTTAACTGAAATAATTTTATCCGCGCGATAAGCATTGCTTCCTGCAAAAGCAAATCCATCTTCAAGTTTTCCTTGTTGGGCATTAGTTAGAGCAAGAGCGATGCAGTAAGGCGCTTTCTTAAAATTACAAGTCTTTAAACATTTCCAGGAACATTTAAAAGGTTTTCTAATCCCGGATGAAACCTCTTCCAGGAATTTGTTCTTTACTGCCCTTCCCGGCAATCCAACCGGGCTATCAATTATCATTAAGTCATCTTTTTTACATTTTAAATAAGTCTCTTTGAATTTTATAGAAGCATCGCACTCATAAGTGGTAACAAATCTGGTAGCCATTTGTACTCCCTGAGCTCCCATCTTAATATATTTGTAAATATCTGCACCGGTATATATACCGCCAGCGGCAATTATTGGAATGCTTTTTTCAAATTCTTTTTCGTAAGGTTTTATCACGGAAATCACTTCAGGTAATATTTTCTCTAAAGTAAAATCCGGATTATTAATCTGTTCTTTTTTAAAACCCAGGTGTCCGCCGGCTAATGGTCCTTCAACAACGACAGCATCAGGCACGTGATTATAATTTTTTTTCCAGTATTGAAATATAATTTTTGCAGCCCGGGAAGATGATACAATAGGAACAACCTTAGTTTTAACTTTTTTTAATTTATCGGGAACCAGCATTTCAAGACCTTTTAAGGGCAAACCTGCTCCAAGAAATATTAAATCTGCCTTTTCCTCTACTACAATCTTGACCATATCATAAAAATCCGAAAGAGCAGCCATTATATTTACCCCGATAATACCCTTAGTCATCTCCTTTGCTTTTCTTATTACTTTACATAAAGCCCTTTTATTTGCCTCAGTAAAATTTTTAGCGGCGTCAGGTTCAAGCATGCCTATCCCGGCAGTTCCGATAACTCCTATGCCCCCTGCATTTGCCACAGCAGACGCTAAGCCTGATAAAGAGATTCCCACGGCCATCCCCCCCTGAATAATGGGAATTTTCGCTTCTAAGTTACCTATTTTTAACTTGGGAATTTTTTTGAAATTCATCTATTTCACCCCTTTTCGAATAATAAATTAATAAAATATGTACTAAATTAATTTACTTTTCTCTAAAATTATTTTTTCCGCTTCCAAAAATATTTCCTCAACTATTTCCTTGCAGGTTTGTTCTTTTTTTACCAGACCGGCTGACTGTCCGGCCATTATCGAACCATAATCCATATCTCCTTCTCGAGCTGCTCGACAAAGCGAACCTGCTCCTAGTTCTTCATATTCTTCTAAAGATGCATTTCTTTTTTCCAGTTGCTGGAAATCCCTTGCCAACCTATTTTTTATTATCCTAACCGGGTGACCGGTCGGCCTTCCGGTAACTATTGTGCTGGTATCTCTGGCTGTAAGTATCTTTTGTTTATAGTTCTTATGAACATTACATTCTCGGGCTACCAGAAATCTTGTACCTATTTGAAACCCTGAAGCTCCTAACATCCATGCAGCTGCCAGTCCGCGGCCATCGGCAATTCCACCGGCAGCTAAAACAGGAATATTTATCGCATCTACTACTTGAGGGATAAGAGACATGGTAGTTAATTCTCCCACATGCCCTCCGGCTTCACCGCCTTCTGCAATTACTGCATCTGCCCCTGCTCTCTCCATTCGTACGGCCAGAGCAACCGAAGGAATTACCGGTAATACTAAAATATTATTTTCTTTCCACATTTCTATATATTTACCAGGGTTGCCGGCTCCGGTAATTATTACCTTTACGCCTTCTTGAATAGCTATGTGGGCAATTTTATCAGCATTGGGATTTAAGAGCATAATATTAAGTCCAAAAGGTTTTTCAGTTAGCCTCTTTGTTTTACGAATCTCTTCTTTAACCCATTCACCCGGAGCATAACCCGCTGCAACAACTCCAAGAGCACCGGCATTGGATACTGCAGCGGCAAGTTCAGCATCGGCGATCCAGGCCATCCCTCCCTGAATAAGCGGGTATTTTATTCCTAAAAGTTCACATATAATAGACTTAAACACCAATGCATCTCCTTATAAAATTTCTGCTACTCTATGAATAGCTGATTTATTTATTAACTACTATTATAACCTATTATTAAAGGTAAGCATACACAATAATTCATTTCTTGTCAATGTTTTTAAACATGTTGTAAAAAAAGATTTTTAGGTAAATATGTAATAATTTAAATATAGCGAAGTTAGTTCAGTTAAAAATGGGGGGATAAAAAATAAGAGCAAATTCAGTTTCTCTAAATTTGCTCTTATTTTACTATTTATCTTTCAATTTTTAATTATTCGCTTAGGAATATTTTAAGGTCATTTTCTACATCGGTTATTCCGGCGATAGCGAACTTCTCTACCAGAACTTTGACCACGTTGGGGGATAAGAATGCCGGTAAGGTTGGTCCCAAATGAATATTCTTTACTCCCAGATAGAGTAGAGCTAATAAGACTATTACCGCTTTTTGCTCATACCAGGCTATGTTGTAGGAGATAGGAAGTTCGTTTATATCATCCAAGCCAAATACTTCTTTTAATTTAAGAGCTATCACTGCCAGAGAATAAGAATCATTACACTGACCAGCATCCAAGACTCTGGGGATACCCCCTATTTCGCCTAAATCAAGTTTATTATATCTGTATTTAGCACATCCGGCGGTTAATATTATGGTATCTTTGGGTAAAGACCTGGCAAATTCTGTATAATATTCACGGCTTTTCATTCTGCCGTCACAACCGGCCATAACGAAGAATTTCTTTACAGCCCCAGATTTTACGGCTTCAACTACCTTATCAGCCAATCCGATTACCGTATCGTGAGCAAATCCTCCGATAATTTCGCCCTTTTCTATCTCTACCGGTGGTTTGCATTTTTTGGCATGAGCTATCATTTTGGAGAAATCTTTTTCTTTCCCTTCTTCTGCTTCCGGAATATGTTTTACTCCGGGAAATCCCACAGTACCGGTGGTGTAAACCCTGTCCTTATAAGAATCTTTAGGTGGGATAATACAGTTAGTGGTAAAGAGAACCGGACCATTAAAGCTTTCAATCTCTTCTTTCTGTTTCCACCAGGAGTTGCCATAGTTACCTACAAAATTAGAATACTTTTTAAAGGCCGGGTAATAGTTGGCAGGGAGCATCTCGCCATGAGTGTATACATCTACCCCGCTCTCTTCTGTCTGTTTCAAGAGTTCTTCCATATCCTTTAAGTCATGGCCGCTGATGAGAATTGCGGGATTATTTCTGACTCCGATATTTACTTTGGTTATCTCCGGAGTTCCATAACTGGAAGTGTTGGCTTTGTCCAGTAAAGCCATAGCCTCTACTCCAAATTTACCACACTCTAAGACCAAGCTGACTAAATCATCCACAGAAAGGCTATCATTGGTGGTGGCGCTTAGGGCTTTTCCGATGAATTCAATTATCTTTTCATCTTCATAACCTAAATTCCTGGCATGTACAGCATAAGCAGCTATCCCTTTTGCTCCATAAATTATAAGTTCCCTTAAGGACCTAACATCTTCATTTTCAGTACTTAAAACTCCTACTTCTTTAGCTTTTTTTTCAAATTCTTCTTCGGTATCAGCTTGCCAGGTTGCTGCCTCTGGAACTTTGTCTTCGACAGTTCCTCCGGCTTTTTCCAACATTTCCTTCGCTTCATCTTTTAATTTTAGCCCTTCTCTAATCCAGGCCACAAAATCGCTTCGGTCAAAATTTGCATTGGTAATAGTAGAAAACAGGCTGTCTAAAAGAAATTTATCTGCTTCCTCGGAAGTTGTTCCCAGTTTCCTGAGCTTTAAACTGTAAAATGAAATTCCTTTTAGTAGATAGATTAATAAATCTTGTAACCGGGCTACATCATCTGTCTTTCCACAAACACCTCGAACGGTACACCCGCTCCC
>DASRMF010000097.1:0-3582 GCA_035648055.1 Atribacterota bacterium | reverse complement strand
GCTCTTAAACCGGCAAAAGAATTTATCAGGTCTTGATGGGGAAGATAAGGAATTAATTTTCTTGCTCCGGCATGCACTTCCTTTATCCCGGCCTTAGTAGTAGACAGGTCATCCTTTTCTTTTACCCGACAAGAGTTAGGCCCGATTAAGAGATTGCCATGAACAGTGGGGGCTACTAAAATTCCTTTGGACAGTTTAGTGGGGATAGGGAAAAGGATATGGCTAACCAGATTCCCCCATTGTTTATCAAATAGCTGGTATTCGCCCTTTAAGGGACTTATCTTAAAACTATCTCCGGCAGTTTTGGCTATCTCGTCAGCATATAACCCGGCGGCATTTATTACTGTTCTGGTTTCAATCAGGCCTCTGCTGGTAACCACGCCGCAAATCTGTCTTTCTTTGATTCTAATATCTTTTGCTTCGGTCTCCAACAATACTTTAACCCCGTTTGTTACTGCACTATCAGCCAGGGCGATAGTAAACTTATAAGGGGAAACAATCCCGGCAGAAGGGGCATAAAGGGCATATTTGGCCTGGGGATTTAAGTTGGGTTCCAATTCAAATAATTTATTACCGGCAATTATTTCTAAATTTTTAATCCCGTTCTTCACTCCATTTTTCTTTAATTCCCTTAATTTTTTCATATCTTGCTCATTGAAGCCCACCACCAAAGACCCTATCCTCTTAAAACGCACTTTCAAGTCCTGGCATAATTTATCAAACCTGGGATTGCTTTTTACATTTAATCGTCCTTTCAGAGTTTTAAAATCAGCGTTATATCCGGCATGGATAATCCCGGAATTACCCTTGCTGGTCCCCATAGCTACATCATCTTCTTTTTCTATAAGAATTATTTCCAGACTATATCTGGATAGCTCTCGGGCAATGCTTGTCCCGATTACTCCTCCTCCTATAATTACTACATCTGCTTTCATTGACATTCTCCTTGGCTGCATAATAAATAAAAAAACCATTTCATCAACCGACATATCTGACTAAAATCAGATAAAAGGGGTTAGCCCCCTGGTTAATAAAATGGCTTTCTCTAAATCTCCACCACTTATTTATTCAATTTTTTATATAATATCATACAGAATTATAATTTACAAATTTGCTCTTTCGGGGTATTATATAAAAAGCTGAAATGGATTGGTCGCTAGTGAATAAACCTAGCGTGGAGCGTACAGCGTTTAGCGTATTGGTGCGGGTAACAGAGGTAAGGAAAATACAAAATTCGAATTACAAGTCAATTTTGTTATTTGGTTAGAGGGAGAATCATATGTTTTTTGTGGTGATGGGTTTAATTGGTGGTCTGGCTCTCTTCCTATATGGAATGCAGATTACCAGTGAAGGGCTAAAGAATACCTTCGGTAATAAAATAAAACAGATCCTGAGTACTCTGTCCAGGAATAAATTAATTGCCTTATTAACCGGCATTATTATTACTTTTACTATTCAGAGCAGTACCGCAGCTTCTACCCTATTGGTAAGTCTGGTAAATACCGGAATTATGAGTTTGAGTCAGACTCTCGGCATCTTACTGGGAACCAGTATGGGAACAACTCTTGCTGCCCAGATAATCGCCTTTAAGGTATCAGATTATGCCCTCTTAATAATTATTCTTGGATTTGGCTTAAAGCTCTTGGGAAGAAAAAGAAAACAGAGATTTATAGGCAATATCTTGCTGGGTATAGGTTTTATCTTTTTGGGAATGAAGGTGATGTCCGAGTCAGTCTCTCCCCTTAAAGACCACGCCCTCTTTAAAGAAACATTGATTAATTTAGAACATGTGCCTTTATTGGCCCTGCTCGCCTCTGCCTTGCTTACCAGTATAATTCAGAGCAGTACCGCTACTATGGGTTTAACTATTTCTCTGGCCATGCAAGGTTTGATATCTTTAAATTTGGCTATTCCAATAATTTTGGGTTCGCATTTGGGTTCCTGTTCCACCGTCCTTTTTGCCGGTATTGGAGCTTCCAGGAGTGCAAAAAGAGTGACTTTGGCTAACTTATTATTTAAACTGGTAGGAGTTATTGTATTTTTCTTTCTCACTCCCTCTATAATTTTTCTGGTACAGAAGTCCTCGATAAATTTACCCCGACAAATTGCGAATGCTCATGCCTTAATAATTGTGGGTAATGCCTTAATTTTTATTCCTTTTACTGAAACATTTGCCAAATTTTTAGAAAAGGTTATTCCCCAAACAGAAGAGGTGGAGGTCTTGCAAAAACCTAAATTCTTAGACTCGGGTGCCCTTAAAACCCCGGAGATCGCCTTCTATCTTGCCAGCAAAGAGATATTACGAATTTCTAATGCTGTAGAGGAGATGGTCCTGGGTGTTATGAGAGTATTTATTGATAATGACGAAAGATTGCTGGATGAAATAAGCGCAAAAGATATGATCGTGGATAATCTCTCTCGAGAGATAACCAAATATTTAACCAAGATAAGTTTTGAAACCCTTTCCGAAGAACATTCTAAAGAAGTATTTAGATTATTGTACGTTGTCGATGACCTGGAACATATTGGAGATTTAATAGATAAAAATCTGATTCCTTTGGTGGAAAAAAAGATAGACCATAGTCTGGTATTTTCTGAAAAAGGGGTAGAAGAGATTAAGAATATGCATCAGGATGTTTACAACAATCTTCGAAATGCTATCGGGGCTTTTGCTCTCCAGGACCAAAGGATGGCCCAAAAAGTAATCGACCAGAAAGAATACATCGATTCCTTGGAAATAACTTTACGTAAGACTCATATTAACCGATTAAATGTGGGAATAGAACTTTCCCAAAAGACCAGCGGGGTTCATTTGGATCTGATCAATATCCTTAAAAGAATAAATGATCACGCCTTCTCTATTGCCCGGGCAGTGGTGGGGGAAATATGAAAAATCAACCAAAAACTGAAAGCCTTATTCTTATCCCTATTTACAATGAACAAAAACATATTTTTAATGTTTTAAGAGAGGTAAGAAAATACTCACCGGAAGACCTGCTGGTGGTCAATGATGGCTCCACTGATGAGAGTAAAGAAATTATTGAGGAGATTGCCTCTTGTGCTAAGCTCAAAGGGAAACTTATTATTATGAACCACCCAGAAAACGAAGGGTACGGCAAATCTTTGATCGACGGAATTAATTTTTCCCGGGATAATAATTACCTATATCTTTTGACTTTAGATTGTGATGAACAGCATGAGCCGGAATTAATCCCTCAATTCTTTAAAGAAATTGAAAAAGAAAAATTTGATATAGTTTCTGGTTCTCGTTATCTGTCTTTCCAAAAACAGATTGATGCTCCACCTGAAGATCGATATAGAATTAATCGTAAAATCACCGGTCTAATTAATGAGATAACCGGCTACGGATTAACCGATTCCTTTTGTGGGTTTAAGGTCTATCGGGTAGAAAGCTTGAAAAAATTAGAATTAACTGAAAATGGATACGGTCTTCCTCTTCAACTCTGGATTCAGGCTTACAAAAATAATTTAACCGTAAAAGAGCTCGCGGTGAGCATGATTTACAAAGATAAAGACCGTACTTTTGGCAATTACCTGGACGACCCGAAAAAGAGGTTGGCT
>DASRMF010000096.1:0-2633 GCA_035648055.1 Atribacterota bacterium | reverse complement strand
AATACAAGGACTAAATTCTAAGGTTACTAAGGTTACCTAATATTCCAAATGCTTGTAATAACCAAAGAATGACTACAATAACTACAACGGCATTTAAAATCTTCTTGATTTTAGCATCCATTGGTATATAGGTATTAATTAACCACAGAATTACCCCAACAGCAATTAAAACAACCAATAATGAAATTAAAGGCATGTTCCTTCCCTCCTTTCAGATGGAATAATTTTCACAACTTTAAGCATCTTGATATTTCATTTTTCGATACTTATTCAATTATTTGTTTCTTCGCCATCTAAAAATGCATCTAAATTCTCTTTAGTAACATACCAGTTTTTGCCTATTTTATAACCTTTAATTCTACCTTTTCTAAAATATGCACGGATAGTAAACGAAGTAATAGGTAATATTTTAGCTAGATCTTCTACTGAATACAGTTTCTTTTCTTCCACTTTTATAGGCATAACTTTAAAACTCCTTTTTTTGTCAGATTTGTAATATCCTACTTTTTAATATAATAGCATATTATAATATATATTGCAACATTAATTAACATAATATATTTTATATTATTATATATTATAATTTAATATATTTAGATAGCTTTGATTAAGAAATGGTTAGTTAGAATAAGACAAGGGGACATTTCGTTTGTCATATTTTAAGAATATATATTTACTTTATTGAATCGCCACCAGTGATCTAAAGGAATTATTGTTTTCCAATTTTTATACACCCTAATATTAACACGACGAAAGACTTAAAAACCCTTCTTTTTGAAAAATAGTTACGAGATATAAAATATGATAAAAAGTATTTTCAAAAGATAATTTTAAAGGTCTAGTTATAGTAATGTTGAGGCTTGACCTTTTTTATTTCATTTCATTTTTGTTTTAATGAAATCAGGAAATAAGATTATTTTTTCAGCATCATCTGAGTAAAACAAAAAAGGTTTTACTTCTTCAACTAATTTTTTAAAATTTATTTTCTCACACTTTAACAACAGCTTTTTTTAATCTCTTCTATACCGGTTTCTTCTTTCAATTTCATCTTCTCTCTTAAAAAATGATAACTTGGATTTGTTTTGGAAAAAAGAAAAATTACATCATAGAAATCTCTTCCCATCGGTCTAGGGCGATATAAAACAGCTAATATTTTCTGAGATAATAATATATCCGGTGGTACGGCATTGATTTTCATAAAAATATCAAACTTATTTAAAATAACTCTCTCAGCTTGATAATTAACATTTTGAGGTTCACAATCAATTTGAATGGTTAATTTTCCCCGGGTATGCCCAGAAATACCGTGCTGATAAAATACTCCAGGGAATTTTACAAAACAATGAAAAGCACCTCTATATCTATTTTGTATTTCCACAGAATAACCATATAACTCTAATTGTCGTAATATTTTATCTGATAAATATTCAAAATCTTCTTTACTTAAACCCCTGTTATCAAAATCCAAATCTTCAGAAAACCGCCGAACGCCGTGGATCATGTGAATTGCCGTCCCACCCATAAAAATCAACCGGCTTCCATACCCGGAACTGTAAATAATATCTAATATGACATATTGTAAGTATTCCCTTAGTAAATTCCTTTTAAAGGTTCTCAAATTTTCAGGGTAAAATGTTTCTGTCTGTTTTAAATTAAGCATTTTTCATATAACTCCAAAAACGATTCATTCTTCCGGTTAATTTCTTTTGATTAAACTTTTCTAAATATTTCATTAATTTAGGATGACTGATCTGACTAAAAAACATCTCTTTATTTATCCGTAAACTATCAAAATCCTGCTCTGTTTCTATATCTGAATGCAGGTAAAAATAGTCCAACAGGGCTTTCTCTATGCTGGCCATTTTTAAATATTTTTCCTGAAACTTTATTAAATCATAACCCAAAAAAAGCGAAGGCTTTAAAGACCGATAAATAAATTCTCCGATAGATGTGACAAAATGATAAGTCTTTCGAGTGGAAATAGAGGTAATTCCATAAATGCTTTCGGGAATTAGATGATAATAAGATAAGGCACTTTCCAAGGAGATATAAGATGGTAAATAAATGCGATTGGCAATCTTAAATAAAATTTCCTCACTAAGTTTTAAATCAGAAAAGATATAATATTCACGAACTACTTTCTTAATATAGCTCTTATCCCGCCACTCATTTAATCTTCTCCGATGAAAATCAGGTTCAATATTTTTAATCTCATTTAAGGAAAATATAGTGAAATCCCTTAATTCACTCTTTAATTCTAAAAATTTCATCTTATTTCTCCAAAATGCTTTTTATAACACTTTCAAGAAATATAATATAACTTTATTAATCTAAAAGCAAAAATAAAAGCTTTCCCCTTAAAAATAGGTGACAGAAAAAAACCTTTTAATGATAGCGAAAAATCACCCAACAATTCGATATAAGATCTTAAGCGGGGTTAGAAATGGTAAACTAAAATGCACCTTAGGTGCAAAATTGTTTTCCGCACAAAGTGCATTTCTACTTGCCGTTTACAGTAACTATTTATTTAACCTCTACCGATGCATTTGTATCAAAAGGATTTGTTCTAACTGCAAGAGAAAAAAGATATGGGTAATTAGCTTTTAAATGTTTCATATAGTACAACCACTCTA
>DASRMF010000095.1:0-2156 GCA_035648055.1 Atribacterota bacterium | reverse complement strand
TAAAAGCCTGAATGCACATTGAGGTCCATCAAATTCACTACCTTTACGGGAAATTCGCTTGGCACACTGGTCATACCCGCAGGCACCACAATTCAAACCGAGAGACTGAGCATCTTTTAGGCCTATCAATAAAACAGCCAGAGAATTTTTAACATTATCACCATCACGATCGAAATTTTTCTTACCCGTTTCTTCGCCATAACTGACCATTTCTTTGGCTAATTTGATTATTTCTTCTCCGTAAATTGCTTTAAACACTACAAAGTCTTTACCGGCAGATTTGGGAGCAGTACGGGCAGCAACCCCCATTAAATTTGCTACATCTTTTATTGCTCCCCGGATATCAAATTCAGATAATTTTTGATTAGACATCTTTCTTAATTCCTCCTTGAATTAATTTTCCAATTCTCCAATTGACCAATTAACCAATTGAATTAGCCGTTAGTAAATAGTGAATAGTCGTTAGTTTATCGTATTGTGTATCGATACTGTCTTGAATCTTTCTTTTCTTTCTCTTTTCTTTACTCGATACTATATACTTGATACTCGATACTGTTTTATTATACTACCCGACTGTTTGATAATCAATAACCTGGAAAGTAGACAGGCTTTTGTTAGTAGTCAATAACCATTCCACTTCTATCGGGACAGAAAAATCAGGCTGCAACCTCCCCTTTTCTAACCAATATCGGGAATGCTGGTTATCAAATTGTCCTTTATTGGCTTTAATAATCAATTTAATTGGCTTATCTAAAAATTCAACTTGCTCTAAAGTTTTCACTTTTTTTAACCCTTTAATAATTTTTCCCTTTAATTTTTCTTTAGGCAAAGGAGATACATTTACTAACCCTATGTTTTTATTTAAAGGCCCAACAATCTTAACATTAGCCAAAACC
This sequence comes from Atribacterota bacterium, assembly GCA_035648055.1. Taxonomy (GTDB): domain Bacteria; phylum Atribacterota; class Phoenicimicrobiia; order Phoenicimicrobiales; family Phoenicimicrobiaceae; genus Sediminicultor. Next base: position 1,260 of record DASRMF010000095.1, on the reverse strand, counting down.
GAATCATATTCCTCTTGTTCTAAGATGCTTAACAATAACTCATTAGCTTCTGCTGCTGCCTGGCCATGATAATAAGGAGCAGCTAAAGGTTTAAGCAGATGTTTTAGCTTGCAGCCTTCTCTAAATTTGTTTTCCCCTATCTGTAAGATTTCTATATCAAGATAATTAGCAATTTTTCGAATTTCCTCTTTGTTTAACTCTAAAAGGGGAGTATAAAAACCATCATATAGTTTTAAACCCCTCTTCCCCCAGGTATCACTCTGGTTTGAACCAGTCAGTACCAGTCTTCCCGATGCTTCTTTTTTTACCCTTCCCAACTTGGCTATCCTGGTACATTTATTACATGCCGGCCCCTTCTTTAAAACTCTTTCCTGTTCTTTTTTCCCCTGAACAATCTTTAGTTTCAAATCTAAAGCTCTACTGATATCTTGGATATTTCTTAAACCCTTACTATAGCTATATTCTCCAAAACTGACCGTAACCGCTTCGACTTTTTCTCTCCCCAAGGCCTGGACGGCTAAAGCAGAAACTACAGTGCTATCTAATCCACCCGAAAAAGCCACTACAATCTCTTCTCCCTGGCTGATTTTTTCAATCCCTTCTAATATGTTGTTAATTCTTCCTTTTGTGCTAATCATCATCCAATCCAATTATCTTTTTTCTTATTGCTTTTATTTTACTTATAAAAAAGGTCAAGGTAAATTATAAATATTGTTACAATTCCTCGACCTTTTATTTATATTAAAACTATCTTTAATTAACAATCTATCAATTATATTTTTTCCGAATATTCCTTAAAAGAAATACTTTTATACCATCCTTCCCCGATGTAATTTAGTACTGGAATAAATTGCTCGGTAGTAACATATCCCGGTAAAGGAGCTATACGGCTATGATTACTTTCTAAAAACCAGGTAGTAGGATAACCGGAAACCTGATACAATTTAGCCAATTGATTTTCGGTAATCTCTTCCCCATTTTCAATCACTTTATTATCCGACTCCGCATTTACTTTAACCATAACAAAATTTTCATTTAAGATTTTTTTTACTTCTTCTTTGGAATAAGTTTCCTTATCCATTTTTTTACAATAACCACACCAACCGGTGTAAAAATCAATTAAAACATATTTATTTTCTTTCTCGGCCAGAGCCAATCCCTCATTATAAGATAACCAGTTAAGAGCTAATGGATTGGTCTGTTCTACCGCCTCTGCCTTCTGTTCGTCTATTTTGAAATATGATTTTAATCCGAAAAAAA
>DASRMF010000094.1:0-10481 GCA_035648055.1 Atribacterota bacterium | reverse complement strand
GGCTGGAAAATTATTTCCATGCTAGAGAAGAGTTAAAGTTTCTTGAAATATTTTTCTTGCATATTTCTGAAGATTTGGTATGATAGAATATATACTAAATGGCAATTTAAACAATGTATAGCCACAGAATATATAAAAGGGGATATGCAAGAATGAAAGAAAAAATATTTATATTTATAATAATATTTTTTATAATCATTTTTGGCACTAATATCTTTTCCCCCCGAATTTTTGCCCAAAATACTGCTTCTACACCGAAAAATGTTCCTCGAGTAGTCTTGGTGGAACTATTTGTTCAAGAAGGTTGCCCTATTTGTTCCACTGCTGAACTCTGTCTGGAAGATTTAGCCTGGGAATATGGTACTAAAAAGCTTATTCTGGTGGAGGAACACCTCTGGGATGATGGTTATGATACCCTAGAAACTAATGCTCGCTATGACTGGTATGTTGATGTTGATTCCGATGAAAGAGGTACCCCTGATGTATTTATCGATGGTCTTACTAAAAGATTTCAGGGCTTGTCGGGTGATTGTGTTGAAGAAAATTATGAATGCTATAAAGATGCTATCGATGAGGAACTTACCCGGCCATCCCTTCTTGAAATCTCTGCGGTAAAAACCTCTCACCCCAACCCTCTCCCGAATATAATTATCGAAGGTACAGTCAAAAACAGCAGCGATACCCCTTTAAAAGATTTAGCGGTCTGTGGAATGGTCGGCAAGGAAGGGGACGAGTCCGGCTTGTATAACTATATACAGGACATATTTCCTTTCCAAGACATGCCCCCACTCTTACCCGGGACTACCTTTAACTTTAAATTTATTCCCGAAATATTGCTTACTCCGGAATCCGAGATTGCCGATAAAAAAGAAATCCTGCATCTGGTAATATTTGTCCAGAACACAATTACCAAAGAAATACTCCAGGCTTTATATATAGAATGATATCAATTGCCCGATTTGCCAATTCACCAATTACCCAATTGGTAGGACAAACGTCTCTATTGCCTTAAATGTTATTGTGAGGGAGTGAAACAACCGAAGCAATCCCCTCTTGTATTTTCCTAACTAAATACTAACGACTAAATACTAAATACTATCTTTACCTTGCATCTTGCATCTTGTAACTATAAACTATAAACTAAAAACTAAAAACGAGGTTTTCCAAAATTGAATTACTTAGAAAAATACCATTTCTGGTTAGAAAATGAATACTTTGACGAAAAAGCCAAAGCCGAACTGCGTGCCCTTGCCGGCAACGAAGAGGAAATCGAAGACCGTTTTTATAAAGACCTCGAATTCGGTACCGGAGGCTTACGCGGTAAAATCGCTATGGGCACCAATCGAATGAATATCTATACTGTTTCCCGGGCAACTCAAGGCTTAGCTGATTATCTTATCGAAGAATCACAAAAGCAAACTCACCCCCAAAACTACCTCGCCCGCGGTGTGGTTATTGCCCATGATTGCCGTCACAAATCCCGTGAATTTTCCGAGACCATCGCCCTAGTCCTTAATGCCAGCAATATAAAAACCTATCTTTTTGAGGATGTCCGCCCTACTCCTGAGCTTTCCTTTACCGTGCGCTACCTTCACGCCATAGCCGGCATAGTGGTTACCGCCAGCCACAACCCGCCCGAATATAATGGCTATAAAGTTTATGGGCCCGATGGCGGGCAGATAATTCCCGAGATTGCCGATAGGGTAATCGCCCACATCAACCGGATAAAAGATTATTCTCTGATTAAAAAACTTGACCACTCCGCCGCCGTCCAAAAAAACCTATTTAATATAATTGGCACGGAAGTGGATGAGGTTTACCTGAGTAAAGTAAAAGAGCTTGCTATTAGAGACAAAGACCCGATAGAGATAGATAAATCCATCAAAATAGTCTATACCCCTCTTCATGGGGCCGGTAATATCCCCATAAGAAAAATCTTAAAAGAAAGAGGATTTACCAATGTATTTGTGGTTGAAGAACAGGTCCAACCCGACCCGGATTTTTCTACTGTGGAATCACCTAATCCTGAATATTCCGCCGCCTTTGAAATGGCCATCAAATTAGGCAGCCAGGTGGACGCTGAGATTCTAATTGCTACTGACCCGGACGCTGACCGCATCGGCCTGGCCGTGAAAAACCCCTTCCCGTCTTCTTCTATGTCATTCCCGCGCACCCCTCTGTCATTCCCGCGAAAGCGGGAATCCAGTAATTCCTTTACCGTCCTAAACGGCAACCAGGTCGGCATCCTGCTTCTCTATTACATCCTAAGCAGTAAAAAAGAGCTGAACCTGCTCCCTTCCAATGGTTTTATCGTAAAAACCGTAGTAACTAGTGATATGTCCAGGGTAATTGCCGACAGCTTTGGTGTAGACACCTATGAGACCCTAACCGGTTTTAAATTTATCTGTCACGAGGTTAAAATAGTGGAAGAAAAAGAAAGGAAAGAATTCCTCTTCGGCTATGAAGAGAGTATCGGCTACCTTACCGGAGATTTCGTGCGAGACAAAGATGCCGTGATTTCCGCCATGTTGATTGCCGAGATGACTGCCTACTACCATAAAAAGGGGCTTAACCTGCTCCAGATCTTAGAAGATCTCTATAAAAAATATGGTTACTATGAAGAAGATCAGCACTCTATCTACCTGGAAGGTGCAGAAGGGGAGAAGAAGATGGCTGAAATTATGGAAGCCTTCCGAAAAAAGCTCCCCGAAGTGAAAGGTATGGAGATGGTCCGAATCGAGGATTACGAGATTAGTGAAAGTTACAATTTAAAATCTAAAAAGACTACCGGCCTTGACTTGCCCCGTTCTAATGTCTTAAAGATTATATTTTCCGATGGCTCCTGGTATGTCCTGCGCCCCTCCGGCACCGAACCCAAGATCAAGCTATACCTATCTTTTCACGCCAATACCAAACAAGAAGCTCAACAAAAACTAAACCTCACCAAATCCACCATCTTACAAAAAATAAATTCTATTATTTAATCTCTTGACTTTATACTTCAATTGCAGTATCATTAACTTGAGGTGATAATATGAGAAGACAGACAAGTATAAGAGTAGAAGATAAGTTCTATAAAGAATCAGAGAAAGTATTCGATGTATTAGGATTGAGCTTTGGAGACGCAGTGAACTTGTTTCTTGCAAAGGTAGCATTAGAGAAGAGGATACCATTTGAGGTAGGAATTCCCTCAGATAAACTCGTAGAGAGAATTCATAATATTGAGAATAATGAAGACGTAGAAATTTACAATACAGCAGAGGAACTCTTTAAAAAACTGGGGATCTAACATTGTTAAAGATAAAAGTTGAGAAAAGGTTCAAGAAAGATGTTGAAAGGGATAGAAGAAGCGGTAAATACTCGCAATTAGATTTTGAAATATTAAAGCATATCATTACTACCTTACAAGAAGAGAAACTAGTTGATCCTATTTATAGAAAGCATCCTCTGCTTGGAACATCGAAAGGATATAAGGCAATACATATCAAAAGCGATTGGATTCTGATATTTAAAGTTGAAAAACCTCTCCTAATACTTGCCATGATTGGTTCTCATTCTCAGGTGTACAAAAAACTGAAGTGATTGCTCTACGGAAAACTTTCCCGGGATTACCGATAGGATTGTTTTAACCAAAAAACTGATAAAATAATAAAAAATAATGGATAAGGGGTCAAGCATGGATAAGGGGGTCAGGTCTTGAAACGAAACATTTTCCATCAATGCTTGCTTACCGTTAACTAAATGTGTCATTTCAAGACCTGACCCCCTTATCCCCTCTCTCATTACTCATCACTGTATTTGCACCCCACCCCTTGTATATTTCTAAAGATTTGATATTATAATACAAGCACTGAATATCAATATATATGAGCAAGTTCTCTGTTATTAAGGATTGGAAGGAGCTAAAAAAATTGAGTATACCCTATAAGGTCAATGTAATTATTGAGAAGGACGAATATGGCTATTATGCTTATTGCCCGGAATTAGAAGGTTGTCAAACGCAAGGCGATTCTTTGGATGAAGTTTTAAGTAATATAAAAGAGGCTATCACGCTATATTTAGAGACATTATCAAAAGACGAAATAAAAGCTTTTTTGAGTAAAGAAATTTTAACTACTTCTTTAGAGGTGAAAGTTGGCTAAATTACCAAGGTTAACGGGTCAAAAGGCAGAAAAGTTATTATTTAAGGCTGGATTTAAAATGATTAGAAGTAAAGGAAGCCATAGGATATACAAAAAAGGAGATAGAAGAATAATCGTACCTTTTCACGCAAGTAAGACATTACATCCAAAAATTGGTAAGCAAATTTTAAAAAGTATAGATGATTAAATAAATTAAAAAAGGTAAGCTATTTTGCACAGAATAGTAGCTTATCTTTTTTTCTAAAATCGTATAATAGGTATCTTGCCTGTCATCCCCACTCCTTCTTTGTCATTCCCTCGCCCTTGAAAGGAGGGGGAAGGATTAAGGCAGGGGTGATACATAGACAGGCGAGACGCCTGTCCTACGAATTTTTTTATTATAATCGGTCAATCGGTCAATTATCTCATCTTACATTTATCACTAACGACTATTTTATTGACATTTGTTTTACTTTTTATTATAATTAAAACGTAAATCAATATAGTAAAAGAGGGTATTAAAATGAAGAACATGGTAAAGGTCAGCAGTAAATATCAAATTGTTATTCCTCGAGAAGTCCGTAAAAAAATAAATCTTAAGTCCGGAGACAGATTAATTATAAAGGCTGATAATGAAAAAATAATTATTTACCCCCAACCCAAAAATTATGCTAAATATTCTTTAGGTTTAGGAAAAGAAATATGGCAAGACATTGATGCAACTGAATATGTCCGAAAGGAAAGGGAAACATGGAAGAGTTAAATTTGAAAGGGAAAATCATAGGTCTGGATACCATGGTTTTTATCTATCACTTCGAGAAGAATAAAATATATTCTCCTCTGACTTTTTCTATTTTTGAAAATTTAGAAAAGGGGAATTTTAATGCCATTACTTCTATTTTAACTTTATTAGAAATTTTAGTTAAACCCAAAAGAGAGAACAATTTAATTCTAACCGAAAGATACAAAATATTATTTGAAACCTTTCCAAATTTACAAGTGAAAACACTCAATGAAAATATTGCTGATGTTACCTCCAGCTTAAGAGCTAATTATAATATCAATACTCCCGATGCTATTCAAGTGGCTACTACTTTGGAAGCCCAAGCGGATATATTTATCACCAATGATGCATCTTTAAAAAAAATAACAGAAATAAAAGTTATGTTATTAAGTGAAATGTTGAAATAGACTGAAGGATAGGGGTCAGGTCTCAACATTTGGCATAACTATAAATTCTTTTAAGTACGTTATGTCAAATGTTGAGACCTGACCCCTATCTAGTCTAGTATTATCTAGTAGTAGTAGGGTAAATTAAAAATGTATCAAAAAACTTTCTTTTGTCACAAATTAATGATGATTATAATTTTAGGATTAATTATGTCTTTGGTTATTTTATTTGTAACAGCCGCCGCCGCTAAAGAGGAAGAGGTAACCGAAGAAATCATCCTAAGCAAAATATCTCTTGCCGCCCAATGGCTCGCCGACAAACAGCGGCCCGACGGAAGCTGGCCTATGGTAACTCAAGATAAACGTTCCAGTGTGGCTGCTACCGGTCTTTTTGGCTTGGGAACTTTTAGTCAAATTTCCTTTTCTACCCCCGATATTAAAAAGGCCTTATCCTTTCTTCTGGCTCATCAACACGATGAAGGATATTGGGAAGCTACATCTTCTTTCGATTGGAACAAAGTAGAGGCCACCACTGCCGCTCTATATGGTTTGATAAGCACGGGTACACCCAGCGAAGGAGAAGCATTAGAAAAGGGGATGGATTGGCTAATAAAAAATCAAAATGCTAACGGGAGCTGGAATGATGACTGTTGGGATACTTGCTGGGCATTGTATCTACTATTTTACAATAACTATCCAGCCACCGATCCCATCATTAAATCAGCCTCTCTCTGGCTGGTAAATGACCAGAGAGACGATGGTTCCTGGAAGACCAATCTTCCAAATTTAAAGCAATTTGAACCCTTATGGACTACTCCCCCGGTAATATTTACTTTAGCCCAAACCGGTGAACACCCCAAAACAATTATAAAAGGCTTGAAATATCTGAAAAACAAGCAGAATAAAAACGGCTCTTTTGGACGTAAAGATGCATCCAAAACAGGTTTGGCTTTGTTAGCTTTTACTTCTCTATCCAAATATCCGGGCTTAACAGAAGAATACAGACTATCAGCGGAAAGTGCAGTGCAATGGTTTTTATCCAATCAACGCCGCAGCGGTACCTGGCCCGGAGGTTTCCATCCTTTTAATATAATAGACACAGCTTTTTCCATCTGGGGATTAAATAAATTTTTAGAAATATTTTAAAATAAAAGCAGGACTTTATTAAATATATGTCGAATATATAATTATTGACTCATTATTCTTGTATTTTCTTAAAATAAAAACGAATAACAAAAAACCGTTTTTATAGCTTGCATTTTGAATCTCGAATTTGTTTTCTGAATTTTTACTAAATACTAACGACTAAATACTAAATACTATCTTTATCTTATATTTATCTGTATTTTCTTTACTAAATACTATATACTAAATACTAACGACTAAATACTATCTTTATCTTGTATTTTAACTTGCAACCTGAAACTTGTCTTTATATCTTTCTTGGTATTTTTATTTATTCTCGACCGGTAGACTGGAAGACTGGCCAACCGGTAGACTAATTATTATTGTATTTTATATTTTAACTTGCACCTTGCAACTCGTAACTTGAAACTTTATCTTAAAAGAGGACATTAACCGGTGAAAAGAGACAATAAATTTATTCTTTACCACTTAAAGATTTTATTTATAACTTTAATCACCATCATTATTTTTATTATCCCTATAAAAACAATCTTGGCCAGCCCGCTCAACCATGTTCCCTTAGATAACTGGATCTATCCGGCAATTTCCCGCCTGGAAACTCTACAGGCATTTAACGGCAACGATTCCGTAGCCACCAATACTCTACCACTAACCAGAATAGAAATTGCCTATCTTATAGATACCGCTCTTTCAAATATACAAAGAGGAAAGATAGAATTTAAAGATTCAGATTTAACTTTAATGGAGAAATTAGTCCTGGAATTTCAAGATGAACTCACTTCTATCGATGTAAAGGTTATCTCCATAAATTCTGACACCGCCGGCTCCGAACCACTCACTGCCACCACCCCCACACACCCATCAACTAACTGGCTCTACGAGTCTTTAAATTATTTTGCACAACCGGGAAATTTCTTCTTTTCAAATCTTTCCCTCAGCCTTCTCAATTCTCAAATGAGCAGAAAAGATATGGCCATCCTCCTGGATGAAATCATATATCAACTGCAAACAGAGCAAATTCCTCTTTCAACCTTCACCGAGCAGGACATAGAAAAACTGGAAGCACTCATTATAGAGCTAAATGATGAACTATCATCCCAGGGTCTAAAAATAGTAAAATTAAACAAGACCACAATAATATTAGACAATCTTAAATCAACCCTAACAATAAATCCTTATTTTACCCAGAGAGTTGATTTCCTTTACCCGGGCAATAAGTCAAAACTATTTTCAGAATTAGGAGTAAAAGCATCGGCCACTATTTCCGAAAACAGCGCCCTCTATTTCGATTATTCCATTGATGTTAATTATCTCCTTGATTCCCACTTTACTCATCTCCTAAACACGCAACTTAACCAGGTTTACCTTACCCTGAGATTTCCATCTTTTGATATCTCGATGCCCTCCAATACCCCGTTTTTCCTATCTTTGAGCAGTATAGAATTTCCCGCTCTTGATTTACAAATAGGAAGAGACTCCATGAGATGGGGACCGGCTTATCAAGGCTCCCTAATCTTATCAGACAATCCGCCTCCCTTCGATATGTTAAAATATTCCGGCACAATTGACCTCTCTGACTTCGGGGAAGGCCTTGGCAACCTTAATTTTACCAAATTTTTCTCCCTGCTTGATCCGCTAAAAGGCGAAGACCGGTATTTTTCTGGCCAGAGATTAGAATATAAGCCCTTTGATACCCTTACCTTGGGCTTATCAGAAACAGCCATTATTTCTCATGAATCGAGTCTCTTGTTTCTTAATCCACTTCCCTTTATTCCGCCATATTATCTCACCCGGTGGATAGCAGATCTATTAGACCAACCCAGTGAGATTAATTCTTATGTAAGTGTAGATATGGAATTAAATGTTCATCCGGGGATAAAATTATATGGTGAATGGATGGCTGATGATTTCATTCTTACTCCTGAAACCAACCCCTATCCTAGCCATACCGGTTTCCTTGCCGGCGCTTGTTTTGTTGACCCACTCGGCACCGGCAACACCGACTTTCGAATAGAATATACCCATATCAATAACTATGTATATTTTCCCACACACCCTTGGGAAGATTATCTCTACCAGGGAGAATATATCGGAAGCCCCCTAGGACCTGATGCTGACCAGCTCTATTTAGAGCTAACTCATCGTCTGTCTGATGAAGTCAATCTTTCTTTAAGCTATAATCACCAACGCCATGGAGAAGGGCAGGTAGGGACACCTTTACCGTCTGACCCAATAATTGCTAATGAAAATATTTTTCTTTCTGGTATAATAGAGAAGTCGCAAGCATACCAGGCAGAAATTTCTTATACTATGTCCCCCCGGTGGGCATTATCAGCAAGCGCAACTTTAGAGAACATTGAAAATAAAGATAACACTGTAGGTGAAAACGAAAGCAACACCTACTTCCAAATGGAGCTAAATTATCAGTTTTAGTTACGAGTTACGAATGTAGGGGCTCGATTCATCGACCCCGCATCTTGTATTTATTTGTTTTTACTAAATACTAACGACTGTTTTGACCGGTAGACTGGCCGACTGGTTGACCGGAAGACCATTTAATTAAATATTATAAGTATAGGAGGAATAAATATGTTAAAATATAGTATGAAAACAAAAAGTCTAAATTTTGCTATTCTTGTATTGTTATTTTTATTAATGATAACTTTCTTTTTCAATAATTCTTTCTCGTCTTTTGCAAATGAGAGTTCTCCCAACTATTTCACCCTCAGTCCCTACGATGTTCTGGAAATAAGGCTCTGGGGATATCCCGACCTTACCACCTCCACCGTCGTTCAGCCTGATGGGATGATTTCTCTCCCCCTAAGCGGACAAATATATGCTGCCGGAAAAACGCTTGAAGAATTGAAAATAGACATTGCTGATGAATTAAAAAAGATATTGACTTCACTGGGAACTGACCAGGTCGGCTTAACCATCATCAATTTTGGTACCATCAACATCTCTGTTTTAGGAGAAGTAAATAATCCCGGTATCTATCCTCTCACCGGAAGAGTCGATGTCCTAAAAGCCATATCCGCTGCCTCAGGACTTACCGAAAAAGCAGGAATGGTAAATGCCACTATTATTCGCAAGAGTCAAACAACACTTCCCGTAGACCTGGAAAAACTCTTTCTCCTAAATGACCTTACTCAGAATTACACTTTAGAGTCGGGAGATTCCCTTTACATACCCAAGGCTTTTACCATTACTAATATATCTATTGCCGGCGAAGTCAATTCCCCCGGCTTATATTCCTTAGAAGGTAAGGTCGACATACTAAAAGCCATCTCTGCCTGCAAGGGTGTCACTGAGAAGGCAAACCTTAAAGATGCCTTGATCACTAAATTAAATAATGAAGTCATTCCTGTAGATCTGGAAAAACTCTTTCTGCAAAATGATCTTACCCAGAACTATTCCCTAGAATCAGGAGACTCCCTGTTTGTTCCCTTATCATTAGAAAATAATATCTATGTTTTAGGAGAAGTAAAAAGCCCGGGACTTTATCCGATTAAAGAGGAATGTACCGTAGTAAAAGCTATTACTTTAGCCGGCGGTTATACAGCCAACGCCCGCTTAAAATCCTGTGTAGTCATTCGTCGTTTTCCGACAGATGAAGAAGGCATAAAGATGCAGACCATTACTTTAAAGGATGTAAAAGTAATAAGGGAAAAATATGAACAGGTTATCGAAATAAATCTGGTAAAAATATTAAAAGACGGAGAATTAGACCAGAATATTGTCTTGCAACCTAGAGATATAGTATTCATACCTATAAAACCTTTATCCGAATTCGATATAGCTACCATACTTGATGTCGTCACCACCGGCCTCGGCGTCTATAATGTCTTAAAATAGTATTTAAGCCCTGCGTTCTCCTCCCCCCTTGAGGGGGGAGGATTAAGGTGGGGGTGTTATGTTTACCGTAGGACAGGCGTCTCGCCTGTCTATTTTAGGGGTCTGATTCATCCGACCCGCATCTTGTATTTTTTCTTGTTCTTTGTATTTTCCTAAGCTAAATACCAAATACTAGCGATAAACGACTAG
>DASRMF010000093.1:0-33548 GCA_035648055.1 Atribacterota bacterium | reverse complement strand
TAAAGAAGAAGCAAAAATCAGCTATAACAAAATGAGCAGATGGTATGATTTATTAGCAGGACATAGTGAAAAAAGATTTCGAGATGTTGGCTTACAAAGACTAAATATCCAGGAAGGGGAAAAGGTTCTGGAGATCGGGTTAGGTACAGGACATTGTATCTTATCGCTAGCTCGGTCAGTTGGTGATACCGGGAAAACGTATGGGCTTGACATATCAGAAGGTATGTTAAAGATTACAACTTCACGAATTGAAAAAGCCGGACTATTAGAAAAAGTTGATTTACAATGTGGTGACGCGTTGAATTTACCATATCCGGAATTTTATTTTGATGCGGTCTTTATGAGTTTTACCTTAGAATTATTTGATACTCCTGAAATCCCGATTGTTTTAGAGCAGTGTAAACGAGTTTTGAAAAAGGGCGGACGGATTTGTGTGGTTGCTATGTCTAAGAAAGAAAAGCAGGGACCGATGGTGAAACTTTATGAGTGGTTACATAAAAAGTTCCCTAATTATATTGATTGCCGCCCGATTTTTGTCAGAAAATCGTTAGAGAGTGCCCATTTTAAAATTATTAATGTAACTATGATGTCATTTTGGGGTTTGGATGTAGAGATTGTATTAGCCAATAAAATAGGAAAACAAAAAGCTAAACCATAGAAAAAAACAGGATAGGGCACGATTAAATTACTATTTAAATTATAAGGATTTACCGGAATATACAATATTGAGGCAATTTCTATACTGATAATAAAGTTGGATTTTTGAGGGCAAATGTAGTAATATTAATAGATAATATATACTGGACAATATTAAAAAGTACAATAAAAATAAAAATCAAGGGGACTGATTTATGGATAACGGAGAGGTAAAGGCAACGGTTAATTTTATTCAGGAGATCATTAACCAGGATAAAAAAACGGATAAACATAATGGAAGGGTTCACCTTCGGTTTCCTCCGGAACCTAATGGATACCTGCACATCGGTCATGCCAAGTCTATCTGCTTGAATTTCGGTTTAGCCGCACAAAATGGCGGCCTATGCAATCTCCGCTTTGACGATACAAACCCCAGCAAGGAAGATGTGGAGTATATCGATTCCATAATCAACGATGTTCGCTGGCTGGGATTTGACTGGGAGGGCAGGCTTTTTTATGCTTCCGACTATTTTGAAAAGATGTATGATTACGCCGTTAGTCTAATTAAAGCAGGTAAGGCTTATGTGTGTGACCTGAGCCCCGAAGAAACCAGGAAGTACCGCGGAAGTTTCAAGGAACCAGGAAGAGAAAGTCCATATTGCAACCGTTCTGTGGAAGAGAATCTGGATCTGTTTCGACGTATGCGAGCTGGTGAATTTCCTGATGGTTCCCGGGTATTACGGGCTAAAATTGATATGTCTTCACCTAATCTGAACATGAGAGATCCCGTTCTTTACCGTATTTTAAAGGCAACTCATCACCGGACGGGAGATAAATGGTGTATTTATCCTATGTACGACTATGCCCATCCTCTTGAGGATTATTATGAAAAAATCACTCATTCCGTCTGTACCCTGGAGTTTGAAGACCATCGCCCTTTGTATGATTGGGTTATAAATGCCCTGAATCTTCCAGATTTACCCCAGCAGATCGAATTTGCCCGTCTTAACTTAACTAATACGGTAATGAGTAAACGGAGACTTCGGAGGTTGGTGGAGGAAGGCTATGTTACCGGGTGGGATGACCCCCGGATGCCAACCATCGCCGGTCTGAGGCGCAGGGGTTACACTCCGGAGGCTATCCGAAACTTTTGCGAGCGTATCGGAGTAGCCAAAACTAATAGTGTAGTAGATATCCGCTTTCTGGAATACTGTATACGTGAGGATTTAAATGTAAAAGCTCCCAGGGTTATGGCAGTACTGAGGCCTTTAAAGCTGGTTATTGATAATTATCCTCGTGATATGGTGGAGGAGATGGAATCAGAAAATAATCCTGAGGATCCTACTGCCGGAACGCGCAAAGTACCTTTTTCCATGATTCTTTACATCGAACGGGAAGACTTTTACGAAGACCCGCCAAAGAAATATTTTCGCCTGGCTCCCGGTCGCGAAGTCAGATTAAAAAATGCTTATATTATCAGATGCGAAGAATTTATTCGGGATGAAAAAACAGGAGAGATAAAAGAAATACACTGTACCTATGACCCGGAAAGCAAAAGCGGTATGCCGGGTGCTAAACGTAAAGTAAAAGGAACTTTACACTGGGTTTCCGCAGACCATGCTTTAAAAGCAGAGGTGCGCTTATATGACTATCTTCTGCTGGACCAGAACGAGGGAGTGGAAGAGCAGGAGGAAGGGGAAGATTTTATAAAGCAAATTAAGCCAAACTCCCTGGAAGTGCTGGATGATTGTTTAGTGGAACCCAGTTTGGTGGGAGCGGTTTCCGGAAGCAGATACCAGTTTATGCGAAAAGGTTACTTTTGTGTTGATTCCGATTCAACATCGGATAAGTTAGTGTTTAACCGAATTGTATCTTTACGGGATACTTGGGACAGGATCCTTAAAGCTGAAAAAATTGAATAATTCGAGCTAATCTGTTATAAATAGATAAGTAAAAAGTTGTTTTAGGGGAAAAACATTTATGGGATTTGTAAAAGATAAGAGATTGAATTTTATTATCAGCGTGGCTATTGGCCTTGTGGTGCTGTTTTATGTATTAAGCAAGCTACAATGGTTGTTTATATATTTTAGTATAGCCTTTATGTTAGCTTATTTTTTCGACCCTTTATATAAATTTCTTCTTAATAAAAAGGCTCCGAAAGTATTGGCTATTATTATTGTCTTTGGAATAATAATAGCCTTGTTAATCCTAACCATATTTTTTCTAATCCCCAGTGTGATTAATCAACTTAATATTTTATATAGAGAAATTCCTAAGTTTATCGAAAATTACCAAAATATAATTTTATCTATAAAACCGCAACTTTCTAAGTTTATAAACCCGGCTGATGTAGAGATTTTACTCAAAGAAAATTTATCTGAGCTACAGAGGAGTGTATTGGGTTTTTCCCAAAGTATTGTAATTTATTTGTCCAATATAGTTTCCAGTATTACTTTTGGTATAGTCATTGTCCCTTTAATTTTATTTTATCTAATGAGAGATATAGTTAAGTTTAAAGAAAATTTGTATATTTATGTAGCAAAGGAAAATAAAAAAGAATTTAAGGAAGTTCTGGAGGAAATAGATAATATTGTCAGTGGTTTTATTCGTGGTCGAATAATAGTCTGTTTTATTGTGGGGACTTTGATTGGTATAGGGCTGTATTTCTTAAATTTGGAATTTGCCTTGATTATCGGAATTGTTAGTGGAGTTTTTAATTTTATTCCTTATTTAGGCGCTATTGTAGGAGTTGTTCTGGCTCTAATTTTTGCTTTGGGTAACCCCTGGTGGTCTTTGTTGATGATTGTAGTTTTATTTGTTTTAGTTAATCAACTTGAGGCGGTATATCTTAATCCTAATATCTTGGGAAAGGGATTAGGTTTGCATCCTTTAACAGTAATCTTATCAATGTTAATTTGCGGTCAGTTGTTGGGAATATTAGGAGTATTAGTAGCCGTTCCTTTAACAGCTATCTTGAAAGTTTTATTCTTTAGATATTTAGTCCAGGAGGGATAGAATAGGTTATATGAAAAAGATATTCTGCATAATTTTAATGACAGTTTTATTGACTATTTTATTTCTTGTTTCTTCAGTTTTAGCTCAATCTTCAGAAATAAAGGTACTATTAGATAATAACCCCCTCGAAACCGTTATCCCTTCAGTTATCGAGAATGACCGATTATTTGTTTCAGCTCGTAATGTAGTAGAAGCTTTAGGTGGAATGATTACCTGGTTCCCGGCTTTAAAGTTAATGACTATAAATATTAATAGCCGTACAGCCCGTTTAGTAATAGACGAACCTTCTTTGGATATAGATAAAAAGGTAATTCCTCTGGAAATGCCAGCCAGAATTATCGACAATCGGGTAATGATTCCCTTGGAAGTAATTAAAATTATTGCCGAAGTAGATATTAAATGGGATAACCAGGCTAGGACCTTATTTGTTAATACCATAAGGCCTTATCTGTTGAAAGTCAGAAGTTATTCTTATCCCGATAAAACCAGGGTGGTAATAGATTTATCTGAAAAGACAGAATTTAGAGCAGATAAATTAATAAATCCGGATAGAATTTTTATCGATATAATGGGTTCTGATATAAAATTAGAAGATAACTCAAAGCAGATAAGGATAGATGATGGGGTGATAAAAACAGTAAGGACAGCTCAATTTAACCAGGAAATTATCAGAGTTGTATTGGATCTTTATCAGCAAACAAAATACCAACTTTTCAGCCTTATTGAACCCGATAGGGTAGTGATTGATATATTCAAATCAGGTGAAGGGGCAGCCATTACTGAAACTCTTCCCGTTCCCGCTAAGCCCAAAGAAAAGCTTATCCCTAAGCTCGAAGAAAAGCTTATCCCTAAACCCGAAATAACCGGGAAAAGAGTAGTCATTATTGACCCCGGGCATGGAGGGAAAGACCCGGGAGCGATCGGACCTACCGGCTTAAAAGAAAAAGATGTTACTTTGGGAATCGCTCTTTATTTAGAGAAATTGTTAAAAGGGGTCGGTATTCCCACTTATTTAACCAGAAGTAAAGATGAATTTGTTTATCTGGAAAATAGAACAAATTTCGCTAACCAGAAAAATGGTTTTATATTTTTAAGTTTACATGCTAATTCGGTTTTAAATCATCGTCCCACTGCTCAAGGAATAGAGACCTTCGTGTTAAGTTCCAAATATATGGGTGCTTCTGCCAGAGATGTAGCAGATAGAGAAAATAGAGCTAGCAGGGCTCACCCGGAGTTAGATACAGATTTAGCTAAGATCATCGCTGACCTGGAAGAGAGCGCTAACATAAACTACAGTTTTGATTTTGCTGATATTATCCAGAAAAAATTAGTAGAGTATCTAAAATTAGAAGACAGGGGAATAAAACAAGCCCCTTTTGTTGTATTAAAAGGAGCGAATATGGTAGCAGTTATTGCAGAGGTAGCTTTTCTTTCCAATCCTAAAGAGGAAGAGTTACTAAAAACTAATAAGTTTAGAGAAAATGCTGCTCAAGCCCTGTTCGAAGCAATAAAATATTATATAGAAAATACCCCTGATAATGGCGTATAGGATTAATCATTATGGCGAAAAACAGAAAGTCAAAGAAGAAAAAAAATAATCTAAAAATTATTTTTACATTGTTAGCATTTGTGCTAATTCTATTCTTTAGCTATACCATATTTAATAAGTTTATTGTTCCTGTCTGGGAAAGATACAAGGAAAAGCCTGTTGTTACCAAGGAAGTTCCTTACAAAGAAGAAGAAAGAGAAGAAGTTCAACCTGTGGCGATAGAAGAGATGGTCGAAGTAAACCTTTATTTTTCTGATTCTCAAGCAATGTACTTGGAGCCGGAAAAAAGAAAAATATCCCAAACACCTTCTTTGGCCAGACAAGCAGTTATTGAGCTGATAAAAGGTCCGGAAAATTCTGAACTTTATCCTACAATTCCTCAAGGAACTCAAGTCAATGAAGTATATATTGTTGATGATATTGTCTATGTAGGTTTATCTGAAGAAATATTTAAAAATCATCCTGGAGGAAGCAGTGGTGAATTGATGACCGTCTATTCTATAGTTAGCACTTTAACTGAAATTCCCCCAATTGTAGGTGTTCAGATATTAGTGGAGGGAAATGAGATGAATAGTTTGGTCGGACATATAGACATCAGTATGCCTTTGCTGAGAGACGAAGATTGGATTAAACCAGAAAACTAAAATGGTTAATATAGAAAAATAGGAAGTGACAAAGATTAACATTGGTGATTTATCTTTAATTTTCAGAAATAAGATCGTAATAATTGCTTTTATAACCTGGGTTATAAATCAGATCTTAAAGTTAATAATATTTTATATTACCGAAAAAAAATGGGATATGAGGAGATTTATTGGGGCAGGAGGGATGCCCAGCACTCATTCCGCCCTTTCTGTGTGTGTAGCAATAACCATTGGCATAAAGGAAGGTTGGGACTCCCCTTTATTTGCTTTTGCTATAGTTATAGCTTTTATTATTATGGCCGATGCAGCCGGGGTAAGGAGAGAAACGGGAGAACAAGCCGTAGTATTAAATAAAATTATTTTAGAATTTTTTAACGAAATAAAGTTAAAAGACAAGCGATTAAAAGAATTAGTTGGGCATACTCCTTTTGAAGTTATTGTGGGAGCTTTTATTGGAATTATAATGGCTTGGATATTATGTGCGGTAATTTAGCTTTTATAGATAGAATTTCAGCCCAAGAGGTGAATTTATAGATTTGAAAAAATTAACGAAAGAACGTTTAGATATATTACTGGTTGAAAAGGGATTTTTCCCCACCAGAGAAAAAGCTAAAAGTGCGATAATGGCTGGAGAAGTTTTAGTTGATGAAGAAAAATTTAATAAAGCAGGACGAATAGTTAAATTCGATAGTAATATTTCAGTAATAAAGAAAGATACTGTTTATGTAAGCAGGGGTGGCGAAAAATTAGAGAAAGCTATAAAAGAGTTTAACATTTTGGTCAAAGGAAAGAGAGTAATAGATGTTGGTGCATCTACAGGGGGTTTTACCGATTGCCTTTTAAAATCCGGAGCTGAAAAAGTGTATTGTGTAGATGTAGGCTACGGACAGTTAGCCTGGAAACTGCAAAAAGATAGCCGAGTCGTAGTTATAGACAGAACCAATATAAGATATCTTACTGCTGATAAATTTGATAGTCTATTTGATCTGGCCACTATAGATGTCTCCTTTATTTCATTAGATAAAGTCTTGCCAGCAGTGTATAATCTACTTAAGGGAAAAGGAGAAGTGGTGGCTTTAATCAAACCACAGTTCGAAGCAGGCCGGGAGTTCATTCAAAAAGGCGGGGTAGTAAAGAAGGTAGAAGTTCATCAGATGGTAATCGAAGGAGTTGGCGATAAAGCGCAGGAAATGGGTTTTAGTATTCAAGGTTTAACTTTTTCTCCTTTAAAAAAAACTTCCGGTAATATAGAATATCTCATCTTTTTAGTAAAAAATTCTGGAAAAGATAAGATAAATAATTTTCCTCAAATTGTTGAAGAAGTGGTAAAACAAGCTCACCAGAAACTTTCTCCCAAAAAATAATATTTGGAGTGAAGTTTTTGAATATAAATGAAAATGCTGTTTTAATCTTTGTTTTATTTATTAGCGGAGGGATAATATGCCTGGTTCTATTTATCAAGACAAGCAATTGGTTAAGAGCTAAGAAATTAAGAAAGAGATTTTCTAAAAGCAGGCAAGCGGAAAAAGAAGCAGAGAAAATATTAAGGAAAAACGGTTATACGATTATAGATGCCCAAAAAAGCAAACCGATCCTTCTAACTATCGGTGATAAGATTCATCGCTACTTGGTGCGGATAGATTATTTAGCAAGAAAGAGAGGGAAAGTCTTCGTAGTAGAAGTTAAAAGTGGAGAGAAGATTCCCTATATTACCAACCGGGAGACCCGAAGACAGATGTTGGAGTATTATCTTGCTTACCAACCGTGCGGTATTCTTTTGTTGAATATGAAAAATAAGAGTATTTCTGAAGTTAAGTTTCAATTCGAAAGCACTAGGCGCCAAAAAGCAATAAGGTTAGTATATTTTTTAGCAGGAGCAATTTTTAGTTTGGTCTTATATTATTTGCTTCAAGGAGGGTGCAGATGAAATTAGGCAGCATTGGTTTAATAGTGAATTATAAAAAAGAAAAAACCCGGGAAACAGCCTGCAGGATAATTGATTGGCTGAATTTTAAAAAACTAAAAGTTTGCATAGAAGGAGATAAGGGTAAAGAAATTGGGAAGGAAGAATTAGACTGCCCTACTGAAAAATTTCTTAAAGAAGTTGATCTAATAATCTCTTTGGGTGGGGACGGAACTCTCCTTAGAGCAGCCAGATTGGCCGCTGCCGAAGATTTACCGGTCTTTGGAGTGAATTTAGGAGGATTGGGCTTTTTGACTCAAATTGGCATCAATGACCTGGAAAAGTCCTTAGAGAAACTGTATCAGGGGAGATATTTTCTTGATGAGCGAATGATGTTAAATTGTACAGTGAAAAGAAGAGAAGAGGAGATTGTAAAATTTACTGCTTTGAATGATGTGGTTATAGGCAAAGGAGCTTTTGCCCGAATTATCTGCCTGGCTACTTATGTTAACAATGATTATGTTATTACTTATTCAGCAGATGGATTGGTTGTCTCTACTCCTACAGGTTCTACTGCTTATTCTCTTTCTGCTGGCGGTCCTATTCTTAACCCTAATATAAATTCTATAATACTTACCCCTATCTGCCCCCATACTTTGTCTGCACGGCCTTTAATTATCAGTGAAAATGACCAGGTAAAAATAAAATTGGAATCAAGCGAAGAGAAAGTAATGGTAACTATAGATGGGCAGGAGGGCTTTGTTTTAAAACCAAAGGATGAAGTGATAATAAAAAAATCAGATCATAAAGCCCGGCTAATTACTTTTAAAGAAAAAAGTTTTTATGCTATTTTACGGGAAAAATTAAGGTGGAGTGGACAGATAGATAAGTAATTAATCAATTAACTAGCTAACTAATTATTTATACTATGAGGTGGATACAGAAATAAATGTTATTTCAGTTAAATATAAAGAATATGGCTTTAATAAAAGAATTAAATATTGAATTTGAGGAAGGATTAAACGTTTTAACCGGTGAGACCGGAGCTGGAAAATCTATTATCATAGAAGCAATAGATTTAATTTTGGGAGGCTCTACTGCTACTGATTTAATCCGGGACGGAGAGGATAGATTGGTAGTTGAAGGTCTGTTTCTGTTAGTTCCCCAAGAAAAAGAGCTAATAAGTAATTTAAATTTAGATGCGGAAATTGTTGATGGAGAGGAAGATTTACTTATCAGACGGGAAATTAACAAGAAAGGACGGAATAAATGCTGGATTAATCAACGATTGATAAATTTATCCACACTTCAAGAGATTGGTAAATTTTTAGTTGATTTACACGGACAACATAATCATCAATCTCTTTTAGACTCTTCCAAACATATTGACCTGATGGATAATCTGGGTGGAGATAAAATTATTAAATATAGAAAAGAATTAGCTGATAATTATCGAATGTGGCGGGAAAAGAGCAAAAAGTTATTTCAGTTGATAAAAGATGGAGAGGAAAATTCAAAACGGATAGATTTTTTAAAATTTCAATTAGAAGAAATAGACAAAGCTTCCTTGGCTAAAGATGAGGATAAGGTTTTAGAAGAGGAAGAGATGGTATTAAGAAATGCCGAGAAGATAATTGAGACCATGGAAAAAGCTAATTTTGTTCTTTACGAAGGTGGATCAGAACAAGCCTCGGTAAGAGATTCTTTAAGCGAAGTTTCTATAGATTTAGGGGAGATATCTTCATTAGACCGGCGGATAGAAAAGATAAGAGAAAATTTAAAAGAAATAGGCTACCAATTTGAGGATATTGTTAATGAAATTGTAAAGTATAAAGACGAAATAGATTTAGATAGCCAAAAATTAAAAGAAGTTGAGGGAAGATTAAATCTGATTAATAGTCTAAAGAGTAAATACGGCTCTACCGTAGAAGAGATATTGGAATACCGCCAAAAAATGTATCAGGGATTAGAAGACATTGATTATAGTGAAGATAAGGTAAAAAAGTTAAAAGAAGATCTCGATTCCCTGGAAAATAAAATATCTGCTATTTCTCAGCATCTAAATGCAAATCGTAGAAAGATCGCCGAGGATTTAGAGAAGATGGTGATAAGAGAATTAGAAGATTTAAATATGAAGAAATGTCAGTTTAAAGTTTCAATTAATAATTACGAGGATGATAACGGGATAGAAATAGAAGGGAAAAAATATAAGATAGGTCCAAAAGGGATAGATGATATTGAGTTTATGATTTCTCCTAACATAGGAGAAAGACTGCGTCCTTTAGCCCGAATTGTCTCTGGAGGAGAGGTTTCGAGAATTATGTTAGCTTTAAAATCAATCCTTTCAGAGGTTGATCAAGTTCCTACTTTAATCTTTGATGAAATCGATAGCGGAGTAGGTGCGCGTTTGGGTGAGGTAATCGCTCAAAAACTGAAGGCTCTTTCTAAAAAGAGACAGGTAATTTGTGTAACTCACTTGCCTCAGATAGCCTGTAGAGCCGGAAGGCATTTCTATATTGAAAAATATGTTTTAAATAATCAAACAGGAATAAAATTAAATGAGATGAAAGGCGAAGAGCGGGTTAAAGAAATCGCCCGAATGTTAGACGGAAGTCAGATGAGTGAGATTACTATTCAGCATGCCCAAAAGATGTTAGATAGATAAGGTTGTTAGCTTATGAAAGAGAAGATTAATGCAAACAAAGGCAAATGGAAAAAAGAATTTGCCACACAAAAAGAGATTCAGAGTACCTTAAAGGCCATAATTCGTTCTACTGATGATGCTATTTCAGTAGTAGACGAAGATGGTCTACATACCATTATAAACCCTGCTTATACCCGTCTTACTGGTTTAATCGAAGAAGATGTTTTGGGAAAACCGCCTACCATTGATATTGCTGATGAGGGTGAAAGTATGCATTTAAAAGTACTAAGAACCAAGGAACCGGTGCATGGTGTAAGGATGAGAGTTGGGCCTAATCGTAAAGAGGTGATAGTGAATGTTGCGCCAGTAATAGTAGAAGGAGTATTAAAGGGTAGTGTGGCAGTGATACATGATGTTTCTGAGATTGAATATTTAAACGAAGAGTTGAAGCGGGTTAAACAAAGGGTTAGACATTTAGAATCAAAATATACTTTTGAAGATATTGTAGGAAAAAGCAGAGGTATGGTTGTTGCTAAAGAACAAGCCATAAAGGCTGCCCAAACTCCAGCGACCGTTTTACTTCAAGGAGAAAGTGGAACCGGGAAAGAACTCTTTGCTCATGCCATCCATCATGCTAGCAAAAGAAAAAACCAGCAATTTATTCGGATAAACTGTTCTGCCTTGGTGGATACTTTATTAGAAAGTGAGCTTTTCGGTTATGAAGGGGGGTCATTTACCGGAGCAAAAAAGACCGGAAAAAAAGGATTATTTGAAGAAGCCGACAAAGGGACTATATTTTTAGATGAAATTGGAGTGATGAGCCTGAATTTGCAGGCTAAGTTATTGAGGGTGCTTCAAGAAAAGGAGATTGTGAGAGTAGGAGGAAGAAGTTCTATTAATGTGGATGTCAGGATAATCTCAGCAACTAATATTGATTTAAAAAATGCGGTAAAAGAAGGAAGGTTCAGAGATGACCTTTATTACCGATTATATGTTATTCCTATTTATATCCCTCCTTTAAGGAAGCGGAAAGAAGATATGTCTCTTTTAGTTAATAATTTGATAAGAAAATATAATCAAGATTTTGGAAGAAACGTAAAAGGGATTTTACCGGAAGCATTAAATATACTATCGGGCTATTCCTGGCCGGGAAACGTAAGAGAATTGGAAAATGTAATTGAAAGAGCAGTGATAAATATGAAATTAAGTGATGAATTAATTTTACCCAAACATATTCCTCCTTTAATTGAATTAAATAAAGTTAAAGCAATCGAAGAAAAACCAGCTATCAGTTCTGAACCTGATAGTTTAGTTAATTATAATTTAGGTAAAAATAGTTTAAAGAAAATAAAAGATGATACGGAAAGAATGGCACTGATAAATGCTTTAAAGACTGTCAATGGGGATAGTTTAAAGGCAGCAAAAAAATTGGGAATCAGCCCGAGAAGTTTCTATTATAAAATAAAAAAATACAATATTAAAAAGATATATGAATATAAATAGAGGGCAATTAGCCAATTAAATTAGTCGTTAGCGAATAGTCGTTAGTATTAAATACAGGTTGTCAATTATCAGTTCTTGATATATTTTTAAATTTATCCTGTAGGGGGCGGATGCAATCCGCCCCGGATTATTTTGCTTAATTATTATATAAATGTAATTATTAACAAAATGTTACACAATGTGCAAATTTATGCAATTAAATGCAAATGATAATAGAAATAAAAAACCATGATTGATTTTAAAAATAGCCTTTTACTAATTAGTAAAAGCTATTTTTGCTTTATAAGGATTGCTCAATAGATTGGCACGAAAATTGCTTAATAATATAGTTAACAAGTTATATATATAACTTGTTAAAATAAAAAATAAAAAAGGAGCGGGAAAAATGTCTATAAATACTGAAGAATTTTACTCCGTCTTAGCTTCAAAAATGGAAGCTTCAGCTATTCGAGAGATTTTGAAATTAGTTCAAAAACCGGAAGTGATATCATTAGCGGGAGGAATGCCGGATCCCAAGACTTTTCCGGTAGAAGATATAAAGAAAATAACTCAGAAGGTATTATCCAAAAAAAGTGCTCAAGCCTTACAGTATAGCAGTACCGAAGGATTACCTGAATTAAGAAAATGTATTTTAGAATACTTAGCAAAAGACGGTAATAATGGGGAATTAGAAAATATAATTATTAGTTCCGGTTCACAACAAGGATTAGATTTAGTGGGTAAAACATTTTTAAGTCCCGGAGATGTTGCAATAGTAGAACTGCCCAGCTATTTAGCTGCTTTAAACGCTTTTTATAGTTATGGGGGAGAATTAGTAGGCATACCTATGGATGAAGACGGGATGCGGATGGATATATTAGAGGAAGAACTTACCCGGCTTAAAAACGAAGGTAAAAAAGTTAAGTTCATATATACTATTTCCAATTTTCAAAATCCTGCAGGAGTAACCATGTCTCTGGCTCGACGAAAGAAGACTATCGAAATTGCTCATAAATTTAATGTATTTATTGTAGAAGATAACCCTTATGAAAAACTCAGATTTGAAGGAGAGCCAATTCCCTCTATATATTCTTTGGAAAAAAATGGTTCTGTTATTAGTCTGGGTACTTTTTCCAAGATATTATGTCCCGGGTTGCGGCTGGCTTGGATCTTAGGCAATAAAGAAATAATAAGGAAGATGGCCATACTGAAACAGGCAACCGATTTATGTACCAGTACCTTAACCCAATTAATTGCTTGTGAGTATTGTCAATCAGGTAAATTAGAAGAAAACATCAAGTCTAATGTTAAAATTTATAAGAAAAAAAGAGATGCAATACTAAATGCTTTAGAGAAATATTTCCCAAAAGAGGCTGTCTGGACTAAACCTCAAGGTGGATTTTTTGTAGTTGCTACTTTACCTGAGTACATAGACACCAAAGAAATGCTTAAAGAGGCAATTGAAGAAAATGTGGCCTATGTGCCCGGTGCTCCATTTTTTGCTGATGGAAAAGGCCAAAACACTATGCGGCTGTCTTTCTGTTTCCCAAGTGAAGAAAATATTGAAGAAGGCATTAAGAGAATAGGTAATTTAATCAAGAAGAAAATAAAAAATTAAATTAGTATCGAGTATCAAGTGAAGGAAGTAGAAGTAAGGAGCCGGTATTCAGGAGTCAGAAGAAAGCAAATAGAAGAAAGAATGAAATAAGCATTATAATGTAGGGGCACGATGCATCGTGCCCTCAAAAAAGTTAGGCGATAATACGAAGAGGGCACAATTCATTGTGCCCCTACAACCTAACGACTAATTTAACTGGTAAACCGGGTAACCAAATAGTTACATGAACTTGTAACTTATCTTCAAAGTTAACGACTATTCACTAACGACTAATTTAATTGGTTAATTGGTAAAATTTTTAATAAAGAGGTGATAGGAAAAAATGTTGAGAACTTTTGATGAAGTTTTAAATAAGGCAAAGGATTATGGCCCTAAAAAAATGGCAGTAGCTTCTGCTGGGGCAGAAGATGTATTAAAAGCAGTTGAAGCTGCTCGAAAAGAAGGATTAACCGATTCAATTTTAGTCGGCGATAAAAAAGAAATTATTCAGATAGCCAGTAAAATGGGTATCGATCTTGCTAATTATGAAATAATTGACAAACCTGATAAAACAGAAGCTGCCCGATGTGCTGTAGAATTAGTACGAAACAAAGAGGCCTCTATATTAATGAAGGGGATGTTAGGGACAGCAAGGATATTAAAGGCTATTTTAGATAAAGAAATCGGATTAAGGACTGATAGGATGCTCAGCCATGTTTATACCCTGCAGATTAAAGGTTATGATCGTTTGCTTACTATGACCGATGGAGCTATGAGTATCAGCCCGGATTTAAAACAAAAAGCCCAGATAATTCAGAATGCTATCTATTATGCCCATTCAATTGGAATAGAGAAACCCAAAGTAGCAGTTGTTGCAGCTTTAGAATTAGTGAATCCTGATATGCCGGCAACTATCGACGCAGCCTGTTTAGCTAAAATGAGCGAGAGGGGACAGATTGTTGGGGGAATAGTGGATGGACCATTAGGTTTTGATAATGCCATCTCCAAAGAAGCGGCAAAGCGTAAAGGAGTTGAAAGCCCTGTTTCCGGAGAAGTAGATATTGTATTGGTGCCAAATATCGAATCAGGGAATATTTTTGCCAAAGGTTTAGTCTATTTAGCTAACGCAGTACCTGCCGGATTGCTTTTGGGGGCAAAAGCTCCGGTAGTATTAGTTTCTCGTTCAGATACTGCGCAGTCAAAATTGTATTCTATCGCCCTGGGAGTATTGATGAGCGAGATGACCGAAAACAAGTAAGATTAGCTGAGCTAAAAGAGGTGATATTTTTATGGCTAAAGATTATAAAATATTAGTGATAAATCCCGGTTCTACTTCCACCAAAGTAGCATTATTCTCTAATGAACAATTACTGTTTGATAAGAAGATCGAACATAATAGTGAGGAATTATCAGCTTTTCATAAGATTATTGACCAATATGAATTCAGATTAAAAATAATTTTAAATTTTTTAAAAGAAAAAGGAATTGATCATTCTGTTCTCGATGCGGTAGTGGGTAGGGGAGGATTATTAAAACCTATTGCTAGCGGCACTTACCGAGTGAATGACAAGATGTTAGAGGATCTCCGTAAGGGAGTAAGTGGGGAACATGCTTCTAATTTGGGTGGATTGCTTGCCCACGGAATTGCTGAGAAGTTATCCATCCCTTCTTATATAGTTGACCCGGTAGTAATTGATGAGATGAAACCTGTTGCCAGGATTTCAGGTATGCCGGAGATTCCGCGAATTAGTATACTCCATGCCTTAAATCAGAAAGCAGTTGCGCGAAAAGCAGCATTAGATTTAGGTAAAAATTATGAGAAAATAAATTTTATTATAGCCCATTTAGGTGGAGGGATTTCAGTAGGAGTTCATTGTAAAGGAAATATTATTGATGTCAATAATGCTCTTAATGGAGAAGGACCTTTTACCCCGGAAAGAAGTGGCGGAGTGCCTGTAGGCGCCCTGGTAGAGCTTTGTTTTTCCGGTAAATTTACCAAAGATGAGATTATGAAAAAAATAAAAGGTAAAGGTGGATTGGTAGCTTATTTAAACACTAATGATGTCAGAGAAGTAGTAAAGAGGATAAAACAAGGAGATAAAAAGGCAAAATTAATTTTAGAGGCCATGGCTTACCAAGTAGCCAAGGAGATTGGAGCAGGAGCTACAGTATTA
The DNA here is from genome assembly GCA_035648055.1 of Atribacterota bacterium. Classification (GTDB taxonomy): domain Bacteria; phylum Atribacterota; class Phoenicimicrobiia; order Phoenicimicrobiales; family Phoenicimicrobiaceae; genus Sediminicultor. The sequence goes on along the minus strand of DASRMF010000093.1, from coordinate 17,904 downwards.
AAAGGCCAAGTAGATGCTATTATTTTAACCGGGGGCATAGCCTATAACAATGAATTTGTTAATATGGTGAAAGATAGGGTAAGCTTTATATCTTTAGTTATGATCTATCCGGGTGAAGAGGAGATGCTGGCTTTATGTGATGGTGCTTTAAGAGTTCTAAGGGAAGAAGAGGTGGAAAAAGTATATTGAATAAACATATAAAGATATTTGTAGGAGGTTTTGGAAGCGGAAAGACAGAAATTGCCATTAATTATTCAATATATTGTAGAAAAAATTATACCAAGGTTGCTATTGTAGATTTAGATATTGTTAATCCTTATTTTAGAACTCGAGAAGCAAGAGATGCCTTAAATCTCAAGGGTGTGGAGGTAGTTGCCCCGGAAGGAAATTTATTTTATGCTGAGCTGCCCCTAATCTCACCCGAAATAAAGGGTTTAATCCAGAATCCGGATTACCGTTTAATTCTTGATGTAGGCGGAGACGATACAGGGACAGTAGTTTTGGGTAATTTTAGACATTTTATTAAAGATTTAGATTATGAGATGTTGCTCGTGGTGAATTCTTGTCGGCCTTTTACTCAAAGCGTACCTCAAATTAAACAGATGGCTCAAGAAATAGAAAATAGATCTCGATTAAAAATTCACGGAATAGTAAGCAACCCGAATTTAAGCAGCCAGACCGATGAAGAAACAATTAAAAAAGGGCATCTTTTGATAAAAAAGTCAGCTCAAAAATTAGAGATCCCTGTTAAATTTATCTGTGTAGACGAACGATTTTCAAAAAAAATAAAAAAGGAAAATTTTACAGAGCCAATATTTTATATAAAACGATTTATGCGTTTACCGTGGGAATAAGTTTATAAAAAGGAAGGAGGAAAAAATATGGCAAAAATTGTAATTGATGAGGGAAGATGTAAAGGATGTGAATTGTGTCTGGCAGCTTGCCCTAAATATATTATAGTTATGTCTGAAAATTTTAATAAAAAAGGTTATCACTCGGCCAAACAGATTAACCCGGAAGAATGTACCGGTTGTGCTTTTTGTGCCATGACCTGCCCGGATGTTGCCATTGAAGTATTTAAGTAAATTAGTCGTTAGTGAATAAACCTAGCGTGGAGCGTATATATTGGTTATATAGTTAGTTGATTACTTGGTCGATTAGTTCAGAAAACGAAAGAAAGAAACCCAGCTAACCGGGTAAATAATTAAGCAGCTAACTATTCTATACAATTAAATTATTAATAAGGAGGCTGAAAAATGGGAGAAAAAATGTTAATGAAAGGAAATGAGGCTATCGGAGAAGCTGCAATTCGCGCTGGCTGCCGATATTATTTCGGTTATCCGATTACTCCTCAAAGTGAATTAACTGCCTATATGGCAAAAAAATTACTAAAGATGAAAGATGCTGCTTTCGTACAAGCCGAGAGTGAGATAGCAGCTATTAATATGGTATATGGAGCTGCTTCTACCGGAGTAAGAGTTATGACTTCTTCCTCAAGCCCGGGAATAAGTTTAAAACAAGAGGGGATTTCCTATATTGCCTGTTCTGAAGTACCTTGCGTGGTGGTTAATATGCAAAGAGGTGGCCCGGGTTTAGGAGATATTCAACCTTCCCAGGCTGATTACTTTCAAGCTGTAAAAGGAGGAGGACATGGTGATTACCATTTAATAGTACTAGCCCCTTCTTCAGTGCAAGAGTTGGTAGATTTGACTATGGATGCTTTTGATTTAGCGGATAAATATACAAATCCGGCAATGATATTAGGTGATGGACTTATAGGCCAGATGATGGAAGCAGTAGAATTTAAGGAAAGACCAAAAGTTGAACTTCCAGATAAAAGTGGGTGGACCTTGACCGGATGCAAAGGAAGAGAACACCGCTATGTTGTTTCTTTTGACTTAGACCCAAATATTTTGGAAAAATGGAATTTAAAAATAAATGAAAAATATAAGAAACTTAAAGAAAAAGAAGTTAGATACGAAGCTGTAAATCTAGAAAATGCAGATTTAGTAATTGTAGCTTATGGAACGGTAGCTCGTATTGCAAAAACTACAATCCAAATGGCCAAAAAAGAAGGATTTAATATTGGATTAATTAGACCAATTACCTTATTCCCCTTTCCCGAAAAGATAATAGCAAATACTGCTGGGAAGACAAAGAAATTTTTAACAGTGGAAATGAGTTTAGGTCAAATGGTTGAAGACGTAAAATTGGCGGTAAATGGAAAAGCAGAAGTCAACTTTTACGGTCGAGCCGGTGGAATAATACCTTCCCCGGAAGAGATTTTAAAAGAAGCAAAGAAATATTTATAAAGTAAACTACTAAATAATTCTTATACTATTATGGAGGTGGATTTTATATTATGAAAAAAGTATTTGGACGACCAGAATCCTTAACGGAAGTTCCTTTTACTTATTGCCCCGGCTGTCATCACGGAATTGCTCATCGATTGGTAGCTGAGGTTTTAGATGAATTTAAGGTTAGAGAAAATACTATAGGAGTTTGTCCGGTAGGATGTTCGGTTTTTGCTTACCTATTCTTTAATGTTGACATGATATGTGCAGCGCACGGAAGGGCTCCGGCAACTGCTACTGGTATTAAAAGGGTAAAACCCGATTCAATTGTATTTACTTATCAAGGTGACGGAGATTTAGCTTCGATTGGTACTGCGGAAATAGTACATGCTGCTAATAGAGGTGAAAATATTACGGTTATTTTTATAAATAATGCTATTTACGGGATGACCGGGGGGCAAATGGCCCCAACTACTTTAGTCGGTCAAGTAACTCAAACCTCTCCCTACGGAAGAGATCCTAAGACTATGGGTTATCCGATAAGAATGGCTGAAATGTTATCTACTTTAAAGAGGGCTGCTTATATTTCTCGGGTAGCTTTAAACAAACCGGCGAATATAATAAAAGCCAAAAAATCAATCAAAAAAGCATTTCAAGTACAATTAGATAAGAAGGGATTTTCTATGGTGGAAATTTTATCTACCTGTCCCACTAACTGGGGTTTAAGTCCGATTGAGGCCTCTAAGTGGTTAGAGGAAAATATGATTCCTTATTACCCTTTAGGTGAATTTAGAACTCCCGAGGAGGTGGCTTAGATGTTGGAAGAAGTTATTATCGCTGGGTTTGGTGGACAAGGATTAATGTTAATGGGTAGATTATTAGCTTATGCAGGAATGATGGAAGGTGAAAAAGTTGCCTGGATGCCTTCTTATGGTCCGGAAATGAGGGGAGGAACAGCTAATTGTACAGTAATAATTTCTTCAGAAGAAATTGCTTCCCCGGTTGTGCATTATCCTAAATCTGTTATTGCCATGAATGAACCTTCTTTAGATAAATTTGAAGAAACTGTTCAGAAAGACGGGTTGATTGTGGTAAACAGTTCTTTGATAGAGCGGGAGGTAAATAGAAACGATGTTGCTGTAGTTAGAGTTTCCGCAAATGATATAGCTAATAAATTAGGAAATCTAAAAGTAGCTAATATGGTGGTTTTAGGTGCTTATGTTAAAAAATCTGGAGTAGTAAAACTGGAAACCATATTTAAAGTTTTAGAGAAAACTTTAACCGGACCTAAACAAAAATTAATCGATATAAATAAAGAAGCTTTAAAGCAAGGAGCAGAATTAGTAAAAGAGTGATAAAAAATAAAAACTTAAAGTAAGGAACGAAAAACCATAATTAAAAATTAAAAACTTTTAATAAAGGATTGCTATCAATATAGAGGGGGCGGATTTATCCGCCCCGTATTTGTTTGCATAATAAATACTTCTCGTTATATACTAAGATACGATATACGATGTACTAAAAAGAAAGGGGATAAATTAATGGTTAACGAAAAAAGATTGGTAGAATCTTTTGTGGAATTAGTTAAGATAGACAGTGTATCCAGAGAAGAGAAGAAAATTGCATATTTTTTAATAAAAAAACTAAAAGATTTAGGATTGGAAGTTATAGTTGATCAAGCCGGTGAGAAGGTTAAATCTAATAGTGGAAATATAATAGCCCGTTTAAAAGGAAACATCAAAAAAGCTACTCCTATTATGTTTTCCGCTCATATGGATACAGTTGTCCCGGGGAAAAAAATTAATCCTATTTGCGATGGAGAAAAGATAGTAAGCGATGGAAAAACAATTTTAGGAGCAGATGATAAGGCAGCAATTGCCGCTTTATTAGAGGCATTATATATTATTAAGGAAAAAAATATTTTACATGGTGACATAGAGATTGTATTTAGTATCTGTGAAGAAATAGGTTTATATGGAGCAAAGAATTTAGATCTCTCTCAGTTAAAATCTAAAATAGGTTTTATCTTAGATGCTGGAGGCCAAGTAGGAGGAATTACTACTAGTGCTCCTTCTCAGAATTCTATCGAATTTATTATTAGAGGGAAGGCATCCCATGCCGGCGCTGAACCAGAAAAGGGAATTAATGCTATCCAGGTAGCCGGATTTGCTCTTTCCCGGATGAAGTTAGGGCGAATCGATGAGGAAACTACTACTAATATTGGAGTTATTTCCGGCGGTAAAGCTACTAATATTGTCCCCGATAAGGTAACATTAAAAGGAGAAGTTAGAAGTAGAAACGAAGAAAAATTAGAAAAATATACTGAACAATTAAAAAAGATTGCTGAAGATACTGCTCAGGAGTTTAAAGCAAAAGCAGAGATAAAGATTAACAAAGAATATGATTGCTATAATTTATCTTCTGATGATAGAACAGTTAAAATAGCAATTAAAGCGGCAAAAAAAATAGGATTATTACCATCATTTCATGCGAGTGGTGGGGGGAGTGATGCCAATGTATTTAATAAAAAAGGACTTCCCTCAGTTGCTTTAGCTATAGGGATGGAGAAGGTTCATACTCTGGAAGAATATATTCTTGTCAAAAATTTAAAAAATACAGCAGAATATATTTTATCTATCATAAATGTCGTAACCTCAGGAGAGAATTAAATGGCTGAAGAAGATTTTTTAAAAGAAAAAACTTTATCTTCTACTTATATCTATCAGGGGAAAATTATTAATCTTCGTAAGGATAAAGTAAAACTCCCTGATGGTCGGGATACTATTAGAGAGATAGTTGAACATCCTGGGGCAGTAGTTATTTTAGCTCTAACAGAAAAAAAAGAGATAGTAATGATCAGACAGTTCAGAAAACCGACAGATGAAGTTTTATGGGAATTGCCAGCAGGGACAGTTGAAACAGGAGAAGATTTAGTTAGTTGTGCTCGGAGGGAATTGGAAGAGGAGACCGGTTATCATTCCCGAAAGATTAAAAAGCTGATAACTTTTTTCTCTACCCCCGGTTTTTGCAATGAAAAACTCACCCTCTTTTTAGCAGAAGATTTAGAGAAAAAAAATAAAAATGAAGATGCTGACGAATTTATTGAAGTTGAACTAATCAAACCAGATGAAGCCCTAAAATTAGTACAAGAAAATGTTATTAAAGACGCCAAAACCATTATTGGAATATTATACTTGCTAGTTAGTTAGCTGGTTACCTGGTTAACTAGTAAAGGAAATATAATAAAGAAGTCAGGAGACAGGAGTTAATTGGTTAATCGGAAAATTGGTTAATTGGAGAATTAATTAATGAATACATATTTTATGGATTTTCATGTGCACATTGGTAGAAGCAATAGTGGTGCCCCGGTAAAGATAACCGCTTCCAGAGATTTGACCTTTGCCAACATTGCCCAGGAATGTAAACATAGAAAAGGGATTGACATTGTAGGCATCGTTGACTGCGCTTCACCCGAAGTTATTGATGATATTTCACAATTAATCAACAGCGGAGAAATGAAACCCTTAAAAGAAGGTGGCTTAATTTATCAGGATAAAGTTACCATTATTTTAGGCTCAGAAATTGAAACAAAAGAAGCAAATGGAGGATTATCTCATCAAATAGCTTTTTTCCCTTATTTCGAAGATATAAAAGAATTTAGTAAAACCTTATCTCATTTAGTCACTAACGTAAGTTTAAGTAGTCAAAACTGTAAGATTAGTGCTCAAGAATTTTTTAAAATTATTAATCGAATTGGTGGAATATTAATTCCCGCTCATGTTTTTACGCCCCATAAAAGTGTTTATGGAAAATGTGTAAAAAGACTAAAAGAGATGTTTAACAGGGCTACTTTAAAAAAGATTCCTGCTATAGAATTGGGATTAAGTGCTGATACAGAAATTGCCGACCATTTAAAGGAGTTAAGCGAGTATACCTTTTTGACTAATTCGGATGCTCATTCTTTACCTAAAATTGGTAGGGAATATAACATTGTAGAATTGGAAAAAGCAAACTTTAAAGAGGTGCTTTTAGCCTTGCAGAGAAAAGAAGGAAGAAAGATAATCGCCAATTACGGCCTTGACCCCAAACTGGGTAGATACCATCGAACTTTTTGCGAGGTTTGTAATTATATAGCAACCAGCAATCCCCCAGTTTATAAATGCGAAAAATGTGGAAGTGATAAAATAGTAAAAGGGGTTTTTGATCGGATTGTGGAAATCGGAGATTACCGACAGTCTGTTTCTCCTTCTCATCGTCCCCCTTATTATCACCAGGTTCCTTTAGAATTTGTACCCGGTGTAGGTAAAAAGACCCTGAATAAATTGTTTGATTATTTCGGCACTGAAATGAATGTATTGCACGAAGCTTCTTATCAGGAAATCAGCCAGGTAGTAGGATTTGAAATTGCCCAAAATATAATTTTAGCTCGAAAGGGACTTTTAAAGTTAAGTTCTGGTGGCGGCGGAAAGTATGGAAAAGTCAAAAAGAAAGAAAAAATCTCCGGAGATAAAAATGTACACTTAAATTTCTAATTATGATTTTGTGCCTTTTGCTTTAAGCTTTTAACTGTAAATCGATAACTGAAAATATTATTCAAAACTAACGACCATCCACTATTCACTTACGAATAATCTATTTTCTGATTTTTTCTAAAAAAATAAAGCAAGTCCTTAAAAACTAGTTGATTTATATCAAAAATAACCAACTAGTATTTTTTTTTAAAATATTTTAAAATATTTTAAAAAAAAAAGAGGAAAATCAAAACTTTTGTAGAATATATTAATACAAAGGCAAATTAAGGAATATTAAAATAAAAAAAGAAGATATTTTATTAATTAGATAAACGATAATAATTTGTAGGTGATTTAAATTTGAGATTTTCATCTGATTTACTGGAAGAAATAAGAAATCGTTGTGATATTGTAGATATTATTTCAGACTATGTACATCTAAAACCAGCAGGAAAGGGATTTAAAGGATTATGTCCTTTTCACGGAGAGAAGACCCCTTCTTTTATGGTTAGTTCGGAAAAACAGTTATTTCATTGTTTTGGATGTGGAGAAGGGGGCAATGTTTTTAATTTCCTTATGAAATATGAAAAAATTAGTTTTTTTGAAGCAGTAAAGATGTTAGCTAAAAAATCAGGCGTATCCCTTCCCGTAAATGAAGAAAAAGAAAATATTCTTAGCAAACAAAAAGAAAAACTATATAAATTAAATAATCTAGCCGCAAATTATTACCGGGAAAGTCTATTGAAGACCAATCAAGGAAAAAAAATAATAAATTATTTAAAAAAAAGAGGGATTAACGATACTAGTGTCGAAAAGTATAAATTAGGTTATGCTCCTCCCGACTGGGACGCGTTAACTAACTTTTTAAAGAAAAAAGGGTATTCTTATGAAGAGCTAATCAAGGCCAGAATAATAAATAAGAGCAAAGTAGAGGGAAAATATATCGACTATTTTAGAGATAGAATAATTTTCCCTATCTTTAACTTGGCGGGAAGGGTAATAGGCTTTGGGGGCAGGGTTTTAGGTGATTCTTTACCCAAGTATATAAATTCTCCGGAAACGTTGGTTTATAACAAAGGGAGCAATTTATACAGTTTAAAATTTGCTAAGGAAGATATCCGAAAAAAGGGATACCTAATTATTGTAGAAGGCTATACTGATGTTTTAATTACTCAACAATACGAATTTAATAATGTAGCAGCATCTCTGGGAACAGCTTTAACTAATAAACAGATAGACTTAATAAAACGGTTTACCGATACAGTTTTAATCGCTTATGATGCAGATTCAGCCGGCAATATGGCAACTTTAAGAAGTTTGGATTTGCTGGTAAAAGACGGTCTTGATGTTAAAGTAATAGATTTACCACAAGGTTATGACCCGGCTGATTTTTTAATTAAAAAAGGAGAAATAGCTTTTCAAAATTTAATTGATAGGTCGCTTTCCTTAATAGACTATAAGTTAAAACTTTTATATTTAAAATATGGGTTTCAAAGCGTAGAGGGGAAAGTAAAAATTATAAAAGAAATTTTACCTACCTTAGGCTTAATTGAAACTGATAATGAGCTAACAATACAAATTGAAAAAATATCCAGAAAATTAAAATTACCAGAAAGTTCAATTAGAACTGATTTTAGAAAATACAAGAGGGGGTTAAAAGGATTTACCCCCAGTTTTATTAATTCGGATTCTGAACCAGGAAATATTAAAGCGGAAAAAATTCTCATCGGATGTATGCTGGAAAACGAAGAAATTGCTCAGGATATTTTAAAGAGGTTGAAAGCAGAAGATTTTTCAGTTTTGCTGCACCGTCAAATTGTAGAAGCTATTGAAAAAAATTTAAAAGATGCTAAAATGATAGATTCTCAGAAAATCATGGATTGTTTAAATAATGATGAAGCAGCAAAATTAATTTCTAAGATTTTAATAGAAGAAACTATTACTTTTAATAAGAAAATAATCTCCGGATATGTAGACACTATAAATAATTTTAAGTTAATTCAAAAGCGAGAGAATCTCGAGAAAAGAGCGAAAATTCTCGATGAAAAGATAAAAAAAACTGAAAAGATAGAAGAAGATGATTTAAAAGAATTAAGAGAAATTGTTAGACAACTAAAAGATCAAAATATTAATTAAAATTTTAATTTTATAATTTATTCAAATAAGTAGTTTTATTTTACGAAGGAAGGCTTGGTAATGGTGAAAAAGAAAATAATAAAAGATTTAGTTAAAGTAGGAAAAGCACAAGGCTATTTAACCTATAAAGAAATGGAAAAATATTTAGCAAATGATATTTTGGATTTGAGCGGGATAGAGGATTTATATGATGTTCTAAGTGAATCCGGAATTGAGTTAGTTGAAACTGAGGAAGAAGGCAATTTATTGCTTAAAGAGAAAGGTATTAAAGAAAAAAAGATTAAAGACCACTCTTCTAAAGAGAAATTAGATTTAAAAATAGGATTAGTGAAGCAATTAGAATTAGATGATCCCGTAAAAATGTATTTAAAGGAAATAGGGAAGATAAAATTATTAACTGGCAAACAAGAGGTAGAATTAGCCAAAAGAATGCAAAAAGGAGATCACGAAGCCAAGAAGAAGTTAGTAGAGTCAAATTTAAGACTGGTAGTAAGTATTGCTAAAAGATATGTGGGTAGGGGAATGCTATTTTTAGACCTGATCCAGGAAGGTAATATGGGTTTAATCAGGGCAGTAGAGAAGTTTGACTACAAAAAGGGATATAAATTTAGTACCTATGCTACCTGGTGGATAAGGCAGGCAATTACCAGAGCTATAGCAGACCAAGCCAGGACTATTCGCGTTCCCGTTCATATGGTAGAGACTATTAATAAATTAATAAGGGTATCACGTCATCTCTTGCAGGAATTAGGACGAGAACCGACCGTTAAGGAAATAGCCGAAAATATGGAAATTACTGAAGAAAAAGTAAGGGAGATATTAAAAACTGCCCAGGAGCCCGTTTCCTTAGAAACTCCAATTGGAAAAGAAGAAGACAGTCACCTAGGAGATTTTATAGAAGATAAAGATGCACCTGCTCCTCCTAAAGTTGCTACTTACACACTTTTAAAAGAGCAATTGGAGGATGTCTTGGAGACTTTGACTTACCGAGAGAAGAGAGTGTTGGAATTGAGATTTGGAATTGCTACCGGACATCCTCATACTTTAGAAGAAGTTGGTAAAGAGTTTGGGGTAACCAGAGAAAGAATTCGTCAAATCGAAGCAAAAGCATTAAGAAAATTAAGACATCCCAGCAGAAGCAAAAGATTGAAAGACTACTTAGAATAAAAATAAAAGTAAAAAAATTTATTTTAATTCAATAAAAATATTGACTGAACACGATTTTTTAAGTATAATTACATGGTAATATTCCTCGGTAGCTCAACGGTGGAGCATCCGGCTGTTAACCGGAGGGTTGTAGGTTCGAATCCTACCCGGGGAGCTCGTCAATTTCAAGCCCTTTGGCCTTTTGCTGAAGGGCTTTTTTATTTTTTTAGATTATTTTCCTGGAAAAGAAGGATTTAGAAAAAATTTCTTGTAGATATATATAGATGGTCTATAAGAATGAGCAAAAGTCTATTTAACAGTTTAGTCTTAAAGAGGTTAAACGATACTAAGATATATCCGTTGCAATATTGCAGCAATCATGTTATTTTAGCAGGATAAACACAGTAATGCATCTATCCGTAGTTAGAAATAATGCCGCCCTATATTAAATGCAGTGACTAACAGATCAATCAACGCAATAAAATCGAATAATATAGATGAATAAAAATTTACTCTAGATCAAGAACTTCGGATAAATATCTTAAGAGACAGATTAAATAATAATCATGTAACAACTTGAAGAAGGAAAATGTAATGTGCTTTCTAGGCTAGTTTTTTAGATATAGTAAGCATTTTTGAGAGTATAGGAAACTATCTACGAACCTATCCCAGACAGCAATAGAAGGTCTACAAAAAAATGTAACTTCTTACAAATTTATATTCATTATTATTAGATTATTTATTTACTTTTTTCTTCAAAGTTCACGATAATGAAACATTATTAAGAAAGAGAATTGTCATGATATCAGTTGTGCTACTAATATTGGGATGTTATTTCTTAGTTAAAGGCGCCGGTTTCCTTGTTGATGGGGCGTCTTCGCTTGCCAAAAGGTTAAAGATATCGGAATTAGTTATCGGGCTTACTGTGGTTTCTTTTGGAACATCCAGCCCAGAATTAGTGGTCAATATCTTTGCTACTATTCAGGGCAATACTGATATTGCTATCGGTAATATTTTAGGAAGCAATACGTTCAATAGTTTATTTATCCTAGGAATATCTGCCGTTGTTTTTCCTTTGACAGTAACCAACAATACCGTTTGGAAAGAAATTCCCTTAAGCTTTTTAGCTCCAATTCTTGTTTTCATCTTAGGAAATGATCAATTGATTGATAAAAATAATTTCTCTTTATTATCACGAGTAGATGGCCTAATTTTTTTATCATTTTTTATAGTATTTATGTATTACATATTAGGTACTCTGAAGCGGAACGATATAATAGTAGAAAGAGTAGTTACCAAGCAGTTTGGATTGGCAAAATCATTATTTTGGATAGTTATCGGTTTAATTGGATTATGCATTGGCGGAAAATTAGTCGTAGATGGTGCCGTTTTTATAGTCCACAAATTAGGGGTGAGCGAAAGATTAATCGGATTAACTATAGTTGCTATGGGAACATCACTTCCCGAACTAGCAACTTCAGTTGTTGCAGCCAGTAAGGGAAATGCAAACATTGCTGTTGGCAATATTGTTGGGTCTAATATATTCAATATCTTTTTTATATTAGGCCTGAGCTCTGTCATCAACCCCCTACCTTTTTCTGCTAATATCAATATAGATGCTGGAATAACAATTCTTGCTAGTTTTATCCTATTTATAAGTATGTTTACAGGAAAAAAATATCTGATTGACAGATGGGAAGGGATTTTTTATATTTTATTTTACGTAGTATATGTGATATTTCTTATAAATAGAGGATAGAGAATTGTTTTGCTGAACACAAATAATTTCAATATTTTTTGTTTTTTTAAATAAGAATAATAAACTTGAAAGGAGCACTATGAAAAAAATCATAAAGCATTTACAAATTTATATTTTTAGAGGCTTTTTAGCCTTAATTCCACTTGGTCTTTCTTTTTTGGTGTTAAAGTTTTTTTATGTGGATCTTGATCAAAAAGTTGTTGGTGTCATTGAAAAAATTATTGGTTTTCGTATTCCTGGTCTTGGGATCCTTCTTATTCTCGTTACTCTTTATTTAATTGGTTATTTAGCAAGCAATGTTATCGGAAAGCGTTTTTTTAACTTGGTTGAGAAAATATTAAACCGGATTCCCATTATAAAAACAACTTATCAAATTGGTAAACAGGTATCAGTTGCTCTTTCGTTACCTGAAAAACAGATCTTTAAACGCGTTGTCTTGGTTGAATATTTTAGACCAGGAACCTTGACCATTGGCTTTGTGACAGGTACCATCCTAGATAAAGCAAATAATGAAAAGCTCCTGAAGGTCTTCATTCCGACTGTTCCGAACCCCACCTCTGGCATATTTATTATTCTTAAGGAATCGAAAGTAATTGAACCCGGGTGGAGCGTAGAGCAGGCTATGAAAATAGTAATTTCAGGAGGTATTATTGGTCCTGAAGAAATAAGAGTTAAAAAGGATTAATAAGAATTAATAAAGAAATCTGTTTTTTTTGATACTTTTTAATATTTTAACTTCACCGTTGATTTTTTTGTTCTTTCTCCGCCAAAGGTGAATTTACTTACGCTTTCTATAGTTAAAATTTTACTCCCATCCAATTTTCCCCTCGCTCTCAAGGCTTTATATGTGAATGGTTCAGCTTCCAGCCGTCCATATCGAGTGATCTAGCAAGTGGGACTTATAAATCTTTCTTCTTGCTACGGTGAATTATATTTGGTAAGACTATAGCAATAGTTTGTTGATTTAATACAAAGAGAGCCTTGACCTTTCTTAGCCCTTTGGCAATTTTTCTGAAGGGATTTTTTCTATTTATAAATTGCTTTTCGTAGAAAAAAGAACTTTGGGCACAAATAAGTACTGAATAAGTTCAGATACATATGCACCATTCTTAGGATGCGAGAAGAAAAATAAAGAGAAAACAAAAAGAGGTTCATATTATAATGAAAGGAAGAATTCGTCCACATCGGAGCCTGAATCTTTTAATTCCTGAAGAATATTGTAAATGTATTACATTATAGAATAAAAAAGATCCTACAATGTTGCAAATGTATTGGGCGCAAATATGATCTTGGCCTCCGGGAAGGTTATCGTTATAGTTCAGTATCTATGGGTGTAGCTACCCCCTTTTTAAAGGATATTTTCTCTTGTATTTTAGGTAAATGTAGAACTTTTTCTTACTGTTGGGTAAGTTTTTAGTACCCCATCAAATTTTAAACTAACCTTTAAACTTAGAACGATGAAGAGGATTTTTTCCAAAATTCCGGTATGAGTAAAACAAGAACAGTATAAATTTCCAAACGACCCAATAACATACAGATAATCAAGGTAATTTTACCAACAGAAGAAATAAAGGCATAATTTTGGGTAGGACCCACTAATCCTAATCCGGGTCCCACGCCTCCTAAAGTAGCAGCAACAGCCCCTATTGCGCTGGTTATATCTAATCCTGTAGCAGTGATAATAAATACTCCTATAATAAAAACGAAAATATAAAGAAGGAAAAAGGATCTGATGCTTTGCATTATATCATCAGAAATTACTCTTCCCCCTAATCGCATTGGGATTATCGCATGGGGGTGAAGCAATTTATCAAAACTTTGTTTTGCTTGTTTTAGAAGTAATAGCAGTCGAACACTTTTAATAGCTCCGGCAGTAGATCCGACACAGCCACCCAGAAACATTAATAAAACTAAAACCAATTGTGAAAATGGAGGCCAAAGACTATAGTCTGTTGTTACAAAACCGGTGGTTGTAACTATCGAAACAACCTGAAAAGAGGCATATCTTAATGCACTAAGCAGGGAATCATAAATAGAGAATCTAAGTTGCAAGGTTACTAATAATGTTGAAATTAAGACAATAGATGTAAAAAACAAAAATTCTGGATCTTTAAGATGTATTTTTTTATCTCCATGTAAAAATTTATAATGCAAACTGAAATTAACAGCCGAGATAAACATAAATATCATAATAATAATTTCAAAAACAACATTATCATAATAAGCAATACTGGCATTTCTAGGATTAAAACCGCCAGTTGGCATGGTTCCAAAGGTATTTGTTATTGCATCAAATAAGGGCATACCAAATCCATATAAGCATACAATTTCTCCAATAGAAATAAAAATGTAAATTAACCATATTGTTTTTGCCGTTTCAACAATTCTTGGTTTTATTTTATCAAGTTCAAATCCCGGAAATTCAGATTTGGCCAATTTCATTCCGCTTACACCAAGCATAGGCAGCAAAGCAACAACCAAAAGAATGATTCCCATGCCTCCAACCCATTGGATCTCATTTCGCCAAAGTAAAATGGAAAGAGGATTGGATTCGATATCAGTTAAGATCGTAGCACCTGTTGCCGTGTATCCGGACATACATTCAAAATATGCGTCAAGAAAGTTAGGTATAGTCTTGGTAAAGAGAAAGGGAAGGGCACTAAACGCTGAAACAAATACCCAGCCAAGAGTGGCAATAAGATAACTTTCTTTATTGCCAATGGAGTTTTTAAAAGAAAATATTTTTTGTAAAGCAAAACCGACTAGCAATGTAGTAATGATAGACCATATAAAGGCGTTAAATGAGTTTTTTTCGTTATAGTAATAGGCAAACAAAAGAGGAAAAATCATTAATGTACTTAAATACGTTAACAATTTTCCCAACGTATTTCCAACTGCTTTAAAGTTCATTTATAAGATCCTCGATAGTCATTATTTTCAGATCACAATAATTATATCGAAGATCTTATAAAGAGAGTATAATTGTTTGAATGTTCATATAAAGATTGTATAAAAAAGCATCCGTATGTGAACGAATGCTTATCACTCAAATATGGCTTAATTACTCATCAGCAAATCGGTAACCTATTCCTACTTCAGTTAAAATGTATCTGGGCTTTGCCGGGTTTTTCTCAAGCTTTCGCCTGATGCTGGCCATGAATACCCGCACCGATTGTATTTCACTATCTAAATAAGTTCCCCAAACTTCCTTTAATATATATTTATGAGTCAATACTTTACCAGAATTTTTTATAAGCAAAGTCAGTACATTATATTCCATCGGCGTAAAGTGTATGTCCTTGCCTTCCAGCGTTACTTTATGCTTCTCCAGGTCAACCTCCAAATCGGCAACCTTGTATACAACAGGAGCATCTTCTTTTTTATTACCGTTGCTATGACGTAAAACTACTCGGATTCGCGCTAGTAGTTCCTTGATACTGAATGGTTTTGTAAGGTAATCATCGGCTCCGGCATCCAATGCTTCTACCTTTTCATTATCTTGATCACGCGCAGATACAACCACAATTGGAATATCCGAAAACTCGCGCACCTGCTTTATCAACTCAACTCCATCCATGTCGGGTAATCCTAAATCCAGAATAATTGCCACAAGGTTTTGTGTAGTTATCAGTCTCATCGCCTCCTTCCCGGTTGCTGCTTCAATACAGTCATACTCTTGCGATCTGAGCGAAAAATTAATAAATTTACGTATTTTCCTGTCATCCTCGACTATTAAGAACAACATTCCCACCGCGAGCCCTCCCTCCTAAAGATTGAGAAAAAATTGAAATGTAGAGCCTCTTACATTGTTGTTTTTAGCAATTATTTCACCACCATGAAAATTCACAATTGCCTTGCAGATAGCAAGTCCAAGTCCGATTCCGCGCTCTGCATCGATATGAGTATTGCGTGCAATAAAAAACATATCAAAAAGTTTTGGTAAATCTTTTAAATCAATTCCTGCACCGTTATCGGACACTTCAAACCAAGCCTTCCTACCCTCCAACCAAACCGATATATTAATTTCATCGGACGGTGTTGTATGCTTGATCGCATTTTCTATTAGGTTAATCAGAACTTGTATAATCAGTTTTCCGTCCATGGGAATGAACAGCACATCATCGGGAATAGAAATTGATATTTTATGATTGGGTGCGTATTTCGAAGCGCGGCTAACCGCTTCCGCTACGATTTCCTCGGCAGCTTCGGGTTGAATATTAATATCCAAACGCCCTTCCTGAATTCGTGTTAAGTTTAGAATATTCTCAATCAAACGAATAAGCCAACCGGAATCTTCAAATATGCCCTGTACGAGTTTAATATTCTCCTCATCCTTTAGTTTTTGCAGCAGCATTTCTGCCGCCCCGGTTATACCTGTAAGCGGAGTCCTTATGTCGTGTGAAATGGCTCTCAGTAAGTTGCTCTTAAGCCGTTCTCTCTCAGTTTCAGCCTTTGCGGTTTCCTTTTCGGCAGTAAGTATCTCGCGTTGTATCGCGATGGTGATCTGTATAATGACAGAGTCTAAAAGAAAGCGGTTCTCCTTGGTCATGGCCTTCAATTCTTTTGGTAGGCAAACTAAGCCTACGCGCTTCTCTCGAACAGTAATTGGGAATGTATAGTGATTTGCAATTATGGTTTCGATATCCTCTGAATTGATATCTTTCACGGTGATCCTGTTTCCTGATTTTGGGGTAGTTAACTTTTGAACTGTATTTTCCTTATGATTTATTGCGATGAAGGTCGTGTCACACTCCAGAAGATTTGACAGGCACTGGGCTGAAACTGCAGCGACGTCTGTTACACCGCCGGTTTTTGCAAGAGAGCTGGTTATCTGATATAAGATTTGTGATTGCTTTTCCCGTTCATCCGCAAGCTCCTTTGAGTAGATCAGCTTGCTGGTTAGTGCACTGGTGAAAATTGCAGCGAACAATATTACCATAAACGTAAAAATGTAGTTTCGGTCATACACACTAAGTGTATATAATGGCTCGGTAAAAAAGAAGTTAAAGGAGAGAATGGAAATTACCGATGCCACTATCCCGTAAGTATATCCCTTGGTATAGCGGGAGGTTAGCAATACGGACAAAATGTATATTACGACAACGTTTACTTCCGTAAACCCAAAATGCTGAATCAGTATGGATAAAAGCGTAGCGGATATATTAAGAGAAAAAGTAATTGCCAAATGTGTCACTATGGTTCCATTTAATTTTTTAAGCATTTTACGTTTCCTTCATGATAACCGTTTATCCTCTCCTTAAATAAACATATATGAGACCTTTCGGTATTATAGCATATAAAAAAGGAGCATGATTTGGGTATCACATTCTTATCGATAGCTAATTATACTAGGTAGCTAGAAAGAAGAGTTCCTGAAGTAAAGTATACCATCAAGCTATCCATATTAACAATCGTAGTAATAAAAAGGTCCACTTGTAATTGCGGGATCTACCTTTAAACGCATAAAAATTAATGGTAATAGTGTGCTTAGTGTGGCTGTGTTGTAATAACTATTATACAAAGGGATAAGCCTATGTCAAACTTATATAGGATTCCATGGGTGTAGATTACCTCCTTTAATTTGAATGGGGACACATCCCATTTTTTAGATAATTAATGTTTTACTTTTAAATTAGACAAAGGAAAGAAACAATAAAGTACTTCATAAAGAGTAACTTGGAACATTAATTAACTCCTTTAATTTATAGGTTTTTTGTAATTCTTCGATAATTTCACCCCAACAAAAAGTTCTGAACCTGACCAATAGGGGGAGCTTGTCAATTCCAAGCCCTTTGGCATTTTGCTAAAGGGCTTTTATTTTTTTAACTGTAACTTTCCTTTTTATATAATATAATAAATGCAATTAAGCATTGAAGCATTCGTTTTAATTCAAGATTTCCAATCATTTTTCTCCCCGTATGCAGTCGACATACGGACTAATTTATTTATAAACCAATAAGGAGGTTTTGTAATTAAAGAGAAAGGCAGAAAGGGAAGGTCAAATAATTGAATATAGAGAACCCTTTGAGATAATGAAAAGGTAGCACTTATTAAATGA
>DASRMF010000092.1:0-27609 GCA_035648055.1 Atribacterota bacterium | reverse complement strand
CCGAAGAAAAATGGAAATTATGAATATACTCCTTTTTTCTCTACCGGGAACCCCGACCATCTATTATGGTGACGAAATTGCCATGGGAGATAATCACTTCCTGGGAGACCGGGATGGAGTGAGAACCCCGATGCAATGGAGTACAGACCGTAATGCCGGTTTTTCTCGAGCTAACACTCAGAAACTATATCTCCCGGTTATCATCGATCCGGAGTACCACTATGAAACCGTGAACGTAGAAAACCAGGAGAGAAATCAAACATCATTTCTTTGGTGGATGAAAAGAGTAATCGATATGCGAAAAAAATATAAAGCCTTCGGAAGAGGGAGTATTGAATTTCTTCATCCGGAGAATTACAAGATTCTAGCTTTTATTCGTCGATATCAAGAGGAAATTATCCTGGTAGTGGTCAATCTATCCCGGTTTTCCCAGGTGGTTGAATTGGATTTAGCCCAATATGCCGGATATCATCCGGTAGAAATTTTCAGCAAAAATCAGTTTCCGGTCATCAAGGAAACTCCTTATATATTAACCATGGGATTTCATGATTATTTCTGGTTTTCCCTCCAAAAAGAAGATGATCCGGGAATGACTAAAAAAAGGGAACAAATCCCGGTTCTAAGTACCCAAACCAATTGGTTAAACCTTTTTAAAGGTAAAACGGCTCAATTATTGGAAAGTACAATTATCCCCCTTTTCTTAAAAGAACAGCGCTGGTTTGGCAAAAAATCACAAAAAATAAGAAAAGTTAACATCACAGAAAAAATACTGTTAAGAAATACGAATAGTACTTCTTTGTTGCTTTTTCTAAAAGTTAGCTATACTGAAGGATTGGATGAGCATTACCTCCTTCCTCTTTCTTTTCTGGAAAAGGAAAAAGCAGAATACCTCCAGCGTGAAACGCCGCAATCCGTTTTATTTAAAGTTCATTCTGATAACCAGGAAGGCATTGTCTGCGATGCAGTCCATGATACTGCATTTCATCAAACATTGATCCAGCTGGTTGCCAGAAGGCGAATGATTAGAGGTGAGCAAGGAACAATTCGAGCCTATCCCGGTAAATATTTCCGAAAATTAAGAAGAAAGGCATTGACCTTTGAAAATTCCAGATTAATGGGAGTTGAACAAAGTAATTCCTCGATCATTTACGAAAAGGATGCCGTTCTTAAATTATTCCGCAAACTGGATGAAGGGGTTAATCCTGATTTAGAGGTAGGAAAATACTTAACCGAAGAAGCCGGTTATGCCAACATTCCTCCCTTCTCCGGGGCAATCGAATTTCAGAAAAATGATCACTCAGTAATTACTCTGGGTATTTTATATCCATTTATCCAAAGTGTAGGAAATGGCTGGACTTATTCACAAGATGCCCTGGGACGTTACTACGAAAGGGTTCTTTCTAAAATAGGAGAATTGGATAAGATACCATCTCTCCCGGACTCTCTTTTTGATAGATTAGAGCAAGATATTCCGGAAATCTTTCAGGAGCTAATCGGCACTCCCTATATTGAGATGATCAGCCTTCTGGGTAAAAGAACGGCAGAACTTCACCTGGCATTAGCTCAGCCCACTGAAAATCAAGATTTTAGACCAGAATCCTTTTCTACCCTTTATCAGCGTGCTCTTTATCAATCTATCCAGACTTTAGCTAAAAGAACATTTCAGGATTTAAGAAAAAATGCCAGACAGCTTCCGGAAGATCTCCAGGATGAACTGACTCAAATATTGACAAACGAAACCCGAATATTACAATATTGCAAGATACTTCTTTCCAAAAAAATAAAAGGAATGAAAACCAGAATCCATGGAGATTATCATCTTGGACAGGTCCTTTATACCGGAAACGATTTCTATATTATTGATTTTGAAGGCGAACCAGCCCGGCCACTGGGGGAAAGAAGATTAAAACGTTGTCCTTTGAAAGATGTTGCCGGAATGCTCCGTTCTTTTCATTATGCTTCTTTTGCTCCCTTGATACAACAAGATACTTCAGGAGATTATAAAACGCTGGAACCATGGGCAAACCTATGGACCCACTACATCAGTAAAGTCTTTTTAAAAGCTTATCTGGAACAATTTAAAGAGAATTCATTCTTGCCCGAAAAAAAGGAACAATTACCTCAATTGCTAAAAGTCTATCTCCTGGAAAAGGCAGTTTATGAAATAGGTTATGAGATGAATCACCGACCCAATTGGCTGCCGATCCCATTTAAAGGCATTTTATATGAATTAGGAGGGATTAATGAAGAAAAATAAATCCCATCAGATGGAATATTTTACCTTATTTAGTAAAGATGATATTTATCTATATCAAGAAGGAACCCATTATCGATTATATGAAAAATTAGGAGCGCACCTGATAAAATTCAAAGAGAAAGAGGGTGTTTATTTCGCCATATGGGCTCCCAATGCCCAATCAGTTGCTGTTATCGGAGATTTTAATCAGTGGCAATCTAATTCCCATTTGTTAAAGCAAATACATTCCGGCAGCGGCATATGGGAAGGCTTTATTTCCGAAATTGAAAAGGGAATGCGTTATAAATTCCACATAAAATCACGGCATGGGAGTTATCAAGTAGATAAAGGTGATCCTTTTGCCTTTTACTGGGAAAAACCGCCTCAAACGGCATCAATCATATGGGACTTAGATTATCACTGGCAGGACCAATCCTGGATGAGTCATCGAAAAGAATATATGGGCTTAAACCGGCCTTTTTCGGTCTATGAAGTACATTTAGGTTCCTGGCGGCAACAACTTAATTCGACCAATGGTCCCCTGGATTACCGAAAATTAGCCCCTATCCTGGCAGATTATATGAAGCAGGCGGGTTTTACCCATGTTGAACTGCTTCCGATTATGGAACATCCCTTTTATGGCTCCTGGGGTTATCAAACTCTGGGGTATTTTGCCCCGACCAGCCGTTACGGCTCCCCCCAGGATTTCATGTATTTTGTTGAATATCTCCATCAACAGGGAATCGGTATCATTCTGGATTGGGTCCCTTCCCATTTCCCCGGCGATGAGTACGGACTGGTTTATTTTGACGGTACCCATCTTTACGAACACGCCGACCCACAGAAAGGTTTCCATCCTGACTGGCACAGCTACATCTTTAATTATGGAAGAAATGAGGTTAAAGAATTTTTAATCAGCAGCGCTCTTTTTTGGTTGGAAAAATATCATATTGACGGCCTGCGGGTAGATGCTGTTGCCTCAATGCTTTATTTGGACTATTCCCGAAAAGAGGATGAATGGATCCCCAATCAATTTGGGGGTAGAGAAAATCTGGAAGCGATTGACTTCATTAAAAAATTAAATGGAGCCATCTACCAAAATTTTCCAGATGTTCAAACCATTGCCGAAGAATCTACCGCCTGGCCGATGGTCTCCCGTCCTCTCTATTTAGGCGGCCTGGGATTTGGAATGAAATGGAATATGGGCTGGATGCATGACACCCTGTCCTATTTTTCCGAAGACCCTCTCTTCCGTAAATATCATCACCAACAACTGACCTTCAGTCTTCTTTACGCTTTCAATGAAAATTTCGTTAGCTCTCTATCTCATGATGAGGTCACCCACGGAAAGAAATCTTTATTGGAAAAAATGCCCGGAGACGATTGGAAAAAATTTGCCAATTTACGTTTACTGTTTGGTTATATGTTTGCCCACCCTGGAAAAAAATTGCTTTTTATGGGGGGAGAATTTGGACAAAGAAAAGAGTGGAATCATGACACCAGCCTTGATTGGCATTTGCTTGATGACCCTCCTCATCAAGGAATCTTTAACTGGATTAAAGATTTAAATTATTTTTATAAAAATGAGAAGGCCCTCTTCCAATTCGACTTTGAAGCCCAGGGATTTGAATGGATCAATGCCAATGATTTGGAACACTCTGTGCTGATTTTTCTAAGAAAGGGTGAAAAAAAAGATGACCAGGTCCTGGTTATCTGTAACTTTGTACCAGTCCCCTGGCATCATTACCGCGTTGGGGTGCCGAGTAAAGGAATATGGGAAGAAAGATTAAATAGCGATGCCATTACTTACGGCGGGAGCGGACAGGGAAATCTCGGCTCTGTGGAAACAACACCAACCCCCATTCACGGAAAAGATTATTCTCTTTCCCTTACCCTTCCTCCTCTAGGTATCCTTTTTCTAAAATTTAGGGGGAAATGATATGTTGATCGGGTCAGATTATCGTGCTTCAGGTAAAACACATTTTTCTCTTTGGTCACCTTTTGGGGAACAGGTTACACTTCATTTTATCTTTCCCGAAGAAAAAAAAATAGAAATGAAAAGACATAAAAAACAGGGTTACTGGTTTCTGTCTGTTGAAGATATTTATCCCGGTTACCAATATTACTATCAGCTGGATTCGAAAGAAGAATTTCCGGACCCTGCTTCTCATTTTCAACCACAGGGTGTTCATGGACCTTCCCAGGTAATTGACCACACCTTCCTGTGGAAAGATCAAAATTGGTCGGGAATTCCCTTAAAAGAGATGATCATCTATGAGCTTCATGTGGGTACATTTACCCCTGAAGGTAACTTTAACGCCATCATTCCCAGACTGGATGAACTGGTAGATATGGGAATCAATACCATTGAACTGATGCCAGTTGCCCAGTTTCCCGGAAAAAGAAACTGGGGCTATGACGGAGTCTATCCTTTTGCGGTGCAAAATTCCTATGGCACACCGAACAGCTTAAAAAAACTAGTTAATGACTGTCATCTGCATGGTATATCAGTTATTCTGGATGTCGTTTATAATCATCTGGGACCAGAGGGAAATTATCTTCCCCAATTTGGTCCCTATTTTAGCGAAAAATATTATTCCAATTGGGGACAGGGAATTAATTTTGACGGACCTTTCAGTGATGAGGTAAGAAATTATTTTATCCAAAATGCCCTTTACTGGTTGGAAAAATACCACTTTGACGGATTACGCCTGGACGCTATTCACGGAATTTTCGATATGAGCACAACGCATTTTTTAGCCGAACTTGCTTCTGCTGTCAGAAAATTTTCTCAAAAGAAAAAGAGAAAATATGTTATGATTGCAGAAAGTGATTTGAATGACAATAAAATAATTAAACCACGCCACAAAGGTGGATACCAAATGGATGCGCAATGGAGTGATGACTTTCACCATTCCCTGCATACCCTACTTACCGGTGAAAAATCCGGTTATTATCAGGATTTTGGTAACATCCAAGACCTGGCAAAAGCGATCAAAGAAGGATTTGTCTATTCCGGACAATACTCCTCTTTTCGCAAAAAGAGTCATGGCAACTCTTCTAAGTTTATTCCCGGAGAACAGCTCATTGTCTACGCCCAAAACCATGACCAGGTTGGAAATCGCATGCTGGGAGAACGGCTTACCAACCTGGTATCTCTGGCAGCACTGAAACTGTCGGCAGCAATGACCATCCTATCACCTTATGTTCCTCTTCTCTTTATGGGAGAGGAATATGGGGAGGAATCTCCTTTTTTGTACTTTATTGATCACGGGGACCAGAATTTGGTTCAGGCAGTTAGAGAGGGCAGAAAAAAGGAATTCACCCAATTTCAATGGCAGCAGGACCCTCCTGACCCGCAAGACGAAAAAACCTTTATTACCAGTAAAATCAATTGGCAAAAAAGAGAGCAGGGAAATCATATGGTTTTGCTGGATTTTTATCGTCAGCTGTTGCACTTACGAAAACGATACCCGTTATTACGATGTCCTGCCAGAAACCAGATAAAGGTATGGTGTTCGGAGAAGAATAGAATCCTTGTTCAACAGAGAATCGGTAAGGATCATCAATTTTTGCTGTTATCTAACTTTCATCTCCGAGACAGCCAATATAATTGCAAACAATCCGGTACATTTTCCTGTAAATCTGGCTGGCATCTGGTCATAGATTCCTGCCAGGAAAAATGGCTGGGAAACGGCTCACTCGCACCTAATATCTTCTGTGTGAAAAATAAAATAACCCTGAAACCATACCAATTTGTCTTATATCAACAAAAAGGAGTCAATAATAAAAATGGAAAAAAATAAATATGTCTGTATACATGGGCATTTTTACCAACCTCCCCGGGAAAATCCCTGGCTGGAAGACATCGAATTACAGGATTCGGCTTATCCCTTCCATGACTGGAATGAACGAATATCTGATGAATGCTATAAAACCAATGCAGCTTCCCGTATCCTGGATGAAGAAGGAGATATTGTCAGTATTGTTAATAATTATAGCCAAATCAATTTTAATTTTGGACCAACATTGCTCTCCTGGATGAAAAAACACCAGCCGGAGATTTATCAATCTATTCTGGATGCAGATAAAATAAGTCAGGAACGGTTTAATGGTCATGGTTCGGCCATTGCCCAAATTTATAATCATCTAATTATGCCTCTGGCCAATGACCGGGATAAATACACTCAGGCATACTGGGGAATAAAAGATTTTCAGGAACGTTTCGGACGTGTTCCGGAAGGTATGTGGTTACCGGAAACAGCTGTTGACTATGCGACACTGGAAATCCTGGCAGATTTAGGAATCAAATACACTATCCTGGCACCCCATCAGGCTGCCAGGATAAGGAAAATGGAAAAAAAGGCTTCCTGGCAGGAGGTAAAAAATGCCTATATCGATTTTAGACAGGCCTATCTCTGTCCTTTAGCTTCCGGAAAATCTATTCATATCTTCTTCTATAACGGTCCCCTGGCTCATGAAGTCAGTTTCGGGGATCTTCTGAGTAATGGTGAAAAGTTCGCTAACCAGTTAATGGAAAATTTTTCTGAGGAAGAGCAAAAATCGGAATTGGTCCATATTGCCACAGACGGAGAAACCTTTGGCCACCATCATCGTTTTGGTGATATGGCTTTATCCTATTGCCTGCATCACATCGAAGAAAACAAGCTGGCCCAAATAACCAACTACGGAGAATACCTGGAACTTTATCCACCCACCCATGAAGTGCAGATTGTGGAAAATACTTCCTGGAGCTGTGTACACGGTATTGAACGATGGCGAAACGATTGTGGCTGTAATACCGGTATGCATGCAAATTGGAACCAACAATGGCGAAAACCACTTAGAGAGGCGATGGACTGGTTAAGAGATCAGACCATTAACCTCTTCGAAAAAGAGGCATCGGCCTATTTTAAGGATGTCTGGCAGGCCAGAAATGAATACATTACCGTAATTTTTGACCGGAACCCGGAACGTATTCAAAATTTCCTTAACCAATCTGCCAGCCATTTCCTCAATCAGGATGAAACAATTCGAGCCATTAAATATCTGGAAATGCAGCGGAATGCCATGCTCATGTATACCAGCTGTGGCTGGTTTTTTGATGAAATATCCGGAATAGAAACAACCCAGGTCATGCAGTATGCTGCTCGCTGTATACAGCTGGCTAAAGAGTTGGATAAAATTGACCTGGAACCGGAATATATGAAAATACTGGAGCAGGCTCCCAGCAATATTCCCCGTTATGAAAACGGGGCAAATATTTATCAATTAATGATTCGTCCGAGTGTTATTGACCTGCTCCGAGTCGGTGCACATTATGCTATTTCAGCACTGTTTGACGGAAAACAAAAGACAATCTACGCCTATCAAATCCTGCAGGATCAGATGCAACGCCGGGAGAACGGTCAGTTAAAAATTGCTATTGGTCAAGCAACTATCAAATCAGAGGTTACTCTGGAAGAAGACAAAATCAGCTTTGCGGTTCTCCATCTGGGAGATCATAATGTGAACGGTGGTGTTCGAAGTTATATGGATGAACATGCCTACCAAGAAATGGATCAAGAAATTAGTACCGCTTTTGATCAAGCCAATGTAGCAGATATTATCCGATTGATGGATAAGTACTTTGGGACCAACAGCTATTCTCTCTGGTATCTGTTTAAAGATGAACAGAGAAATGTTATTCAGAAAATACTCCAACCAAATCTGGAACAAACTGAAAGAACTATTGCACAAATCTATACGGAAAATTGTACCATTATGAATTTTCTAAAACAACTTAATATCCCTATTCCCCAATCTCTATTTGTCATTACCGAACAGGCGATTAATCAGGAAGCAAAAAGATTTTTTTCCCAGGAGTTAATCAATTTAGACAAGCTGAAAGATCTCATTCAGGAGATTCAACATTGGCCTATTACCATCGATCATACCACCCTGGCGTTTGAGATAAGGGGTTGGGTCAACCAGGCACTGGAAGAATTAAGCAAACAACCTGATGATATTAGCCGGATCCAGGAGATTGTCAGTGTACTGAATCAGCTGAAAGAAATTGATATTCAGCTTAATCTCTGGAAGGCTCAAAATATCTACTTCCAGATCAAACAAGAAGTAATCCCCTCCTATAAGAAAAAGGTTGACCAGGGAGACAAAAATGCCGAATCCTGGCTGGAACAATTTAAAAAATTGGGCGTGATACTCAGTATCGGGGTATTGTAATGCGAATTCCCTTATCCACCTACCGCTTCCAATTTACTCCATCTTTTAGATTTGAGGATGTGGAAAAAATTGTTCCCTATCTGAAAGATCTGGGAATTTCCGATATTTATGCCTCCCCCATCCTGGAATCCAAAACGGGAAGCCAGCATGGTTATGACTTAATTGATTTTAGAGAAATTAACCATCAGCTGGGTGGAGAAAAAGCATTTTATCGCTTAGTCAGAAAAATCAAAAAAGCGGACATTGGGTGGCTGCAGGATATTGTTCCAAACCATATGGCTTATCACTCTTCCAATCCTTTTCTATATGATGTACTGGAAAAGGGTAAAAAATCTATTTACGGGGGATATTTTGATATTAACTGGCAGACAAAGGATCCTTTATTAAAAGGTAAATTACTATTCCCTTTTCTGGAAAAACCTTTAAAAGATTGTCTGCAGGAAAAGCTCATTCAACTTCTTTATGAAAAAGGAAAATTCTATATTGGTTATCACGACTTTCGGTTACCCTTAAGTTATCAGAATATTGGTGAGATATTATCCCTCTTTCAGAAGCAGATACTAGATCAAGGTCAACAGTCTATTCCTGAAAGAGAACCTGAAAATGAAAATATACAATGGTTGTTGGCGCAAGTCAATAAAAATCCTTCCCATCCAGACACCATTCCCTTCTGGCAAGAGCTCCTGTCCCGACAGTATTATTTACTTTCTCACTGGAAAGAGGCAAGAGAAAATATTAATTACCGCCGTTTTTTCAGTATCAATGAGCTGATATGCCTGAAAGCTGAAGGAAAACCTGTTTTTGATGCCATACACCAGCGCATTTTGGCAGAAATCAACAAAGGAAATATATCAGGCTTAAGAATTGATCATCTGGATGGTCTTTTTGATCCCCGGCAATATTTAGAACGATTAAAAAGAGGACTTGCCGATACCTATCTGGTGGTAGAAAAGATTTTACAGCCCGGCGAAATGCTCCCATCAGACTTTCTCACAGAGGGAAACACCGGATACGATTTCCTCTATTATTTAAATAATTTATTCTGTCAAAAGAGAAATAAAATACCATTCCTTCGCATCTATCATTCCTTCACAGGTCAAAAGTTGAATATTGCCAACTTATTATTAAAAAAGAAAAGAATTATTTTGAAACAGCAGATGTATGGAGATTTAAAAAACCTGGCTCAATTATTTTATGATTATTATAAACAACATCATTTGAAATCTCGTCATCATCCTTTTATCAGTTATGAAAAATTAATTTTATCCTTACAGGAGATTATGATCCGTATGCCGGTTTACAGGACATACTTAAGCCCATCTCATTTAAACAAAAAAGATATAAACCGAATTACAGAAATAATGACTCAAACAAGACAGGCTCACCCGGAACTGACAAATGATATTGATTATCTTCTATCTGCTATTATCCATCCTTTGGCTAACAAAAAATTGTCTGAGAAAGATAAAAATGAATTGCTTCAGCTTATCATGCGCTGGCAGCAGTTTACCGGTCCACTGATGGCCAAGGGAATGGAAGATACCCTACTGTATTGCTATCATCCTCTTGTTTCCTTAAATGAAGTGGGAGGAGAACCGGCAACTTTTGGGGTAACCAAGAATGAATTTTACCGGTTTGTCAAGAAGAGGCTGCAAAAATGGCCTTATTCAATGAATACCAGCATGACTCATGATACCAAAAGAGGAGAAGATGTCCGTTCCCGGATTAATGTTCTCTCAGAAATACCCAAACAATGGCAAAAAAAACTTTATCATTGGCATCAGCTTAATCTTACCAAAAAGAAAAAGGTTTATTCTTTACTTTTCCCTGATAAAAATATGGAATACTTTATCTACCAAACATTGATTGGAACCATTCCCTTCTCCGGTTTATCAGGAGTAAACCGGGTTTATACGCAAAGGATTCAAGAATATTTAATCAAGTCAGCCCGGGAGGCCAAAATATATACCAGCTGGCTGAATCCTTATGCACCATATGAAGAAGCATTAACCAATTTTACGGATGAAATTTTAAATCAGGTTGATCAGAAAAGCAATCCATTCTTAAATGATTTATTTGCTTTTCATAAGATCATTGCACATTACGGATTGCTTAATTCACTTTCCCAGGTTCTACTCAAATTAACCTGTCCCGGAGTACCGGACTTTTACCAGGGATCTGAATTATGGGATTTACGTCTGGTTGACCCGGATAATCGTGGTCCGGTCGATTATGACTGTAGAATTCATTATTTAGAAGATATTCAGTCAAAACAGAAAAAGGACCACATGTCTTTGCTAAAAGAACTTCTGGGGAAACCTGCTGACGGTAGGATTAAATTATTTCTGACTCACCAATTATTACAATTAAGAAATAAAGATCCTGAACTCTTTCGGGAAGGTTCTTTTATCCCGGTTTCTATTCAAGGAAGAAATAAAAGTAATGCTCTTGCCTATCTGCGGGCATATCAGAGTAAGGCTATCCTCGTTGTATTACCCCGTTTTTGCACGAAAATGGTTAAACCCGGACAGTATCCCCTTGGTGAAGATATCTGGCAGGATACTATCATAAAGCTTCCCATATCAGTTGAACAACCAGCACTGGATTGGATCAGCCAACAATCTATCCGATTGGATGGTTTGATGCCGGTTGGAAAAATATTAAAATATTTTCCAGGGTCAGTCATTTTAATCAGAAAAGGAGTCTAGAAAAAATGAATAAACAACGAGGTAGCGGTTTATTAATGCATATCTCCTCCCTGCCCTCTTTATTCGGCATTGGGGATTTAGGACCACAAGCCTATCAATTTGTCGATTTATTAGCTAAGAATAAACAACGTTTTTGGCAAATTCTACCTTTAAACCCAACAGAACAGCAACACGGAAATTCTCCTTATCATTCCTTCGCTACTTTTGCCGGTAATCCCCTTTTTATCAGCCCCGAGCTGCTCTATCAAGATGGTCTGCTTAAAAAAGAAGAAATAATTAATTATTCCTTACCCCAAAAAAAAGATATCGATTTTAACCAGGTTTATTCCCTTAAAAATAAACTTTTAGATAAAACCTATCAACGATTTACCAAATTAGCATCATATCAGGGAGACTATCAAGAGTTTTGTCAGCAAAATTTATTTTGGCTGGAAGATTATGCCCTTTTTCAATCGCTCAAGTCCTATTTTCAGGGAAAACCATGGAACCAGTGGCCCTCGGAAATTAAAAATCGACAGCAAAAAACGATTCAAAAATTAAAGAAAGAACTGGTACAAGAAATGAATCGGGAAAAGGTTTTGCAATTCCTCTTTTTTTATCAATGGAGTCAACTAAAAAAATATTGTCAGAAAAAAAATATTAAAATAATCGGTGATATGCCTATTTACGTCACCTATAACAGCATGGATGTCTGGTGTCACCCTCAACTCTTCAAATTAGATCAGGATAAAGAACAAACTTATAAAGCAGGTGTCCCGCCTGATTATTTCAGTAAAACTGGTCAACTCTGGGGAAATCCAGTCTATCAGTGGGAAGAACATCATAAAGAAAAATATTCCTGGTGGATCCAGCGAATTAAACAACATCTTCAAATGGTCGATCTTTTAAGGATTGATCACTTTCGGGGATTAATTACCTACTGGGAAGTACCTTTTAAGGAAAAAACAGCCATTCCCGGTCACTGGGTAAAGGTTCCCACAGAAGATTTTTTAGCTCATATCATCCATCAATTTCCCACCGTTCCCTTTATTGCCGAAGATCTGGGAGATATTACCGAAGATGTCAAAGCAAAAATAAAAAAATGGCACTTCCCCGGAATGCGGGTCTTGATTTTTGCCTTTGGCGATGATTTTCCTCACAGTATTCATCTCCCTCACCATTATGAGCTTAATTGTGTGGTCTATACCGGAACCCATGATAATAATACGATTCAAGGATGGCAATCCGAAGAACTAAAGCAAAATCAGAAAAAAAACATCACTCAATATTTAGGGAAAAAGGTCAACTTTGAAGAAATTCACTGGGACTTTATTCGTATGGCTCAAGCCTCGGTTGCTTTTTTAGCGATTATCCCGGTTCAGGATGTGTTAGGATTAAGAAAAGAGGCAAGAATGAATAATCCTGCCAATTCCCAAAATAACTGGCAATGGAGAATGACGCCTCAACAAAGATTAAAAATGGAACACGATGAAATGCCAAAACTAAAAGAACTAAGCGAACTTTATGATAGAAAATCAGAATGAATCTTCTTAGCCTTTTATTTTAAATGATTAAATAAAATCAAATAATCTTTTAGCAGACGGGTAATTAAGAAATTCTTTCTAACATACTCCTTCCCTGAAGTACCCATCTTGTTTGCAATCTCTGAATTTTTTAAAAGATGAATAACCCTTTCAGCACATTCAGAAATATCCCCAACTAAATATCCTGTGCGACGGTTATCAACCTGCAAGGGGATACCGCCTACATTGGCCGCTACGACAGGCTTCCCCTTCCATAACGCCTCGGTAATTACCAATCCAAATCCTTCTCTTAAGGATTTCTGAATAATTACATCTGAAGCTCTCTGAAAGGCATTAACCTCTGAATTCCCTACGCCATTCAAATTGGATAGAAGATATATATCGTAATCTTCGCCTGCATGTCGGGCAGTTTTTTCGTAATATTCCCAGCTCTCCAGATCCTCATTGGCAATCGAAGCAATAAGTACCAATTGTACATCCTTTACTTCTCTCTTTACCATCCTATACATATCAATAACTCCTAAAGGGTCTTTCCAGGGGTCGAATCTGGAAACTTGAGTTATAATTGGTCTATCTGGATCTACTTTATATTTTGTTACAATATTTTCAATCTCTTCCTGATCTAAATTCATATTCTTAGGGCTTAAGGGATCGATAGCCGGAGGGATTATGGCAATATTTTTTAATTTAAGGTCATCTTTTACATACTCTTTCAAAGTAAATATAGCAGCATCATGTTTTTCTATAAATGGTCTGATAAATTGCCATATTTTTTCCTGAGCATTTGTAGGGTCAATATGAAACCGCCAAATCCATTTTCCTTTCTTCTCTTGCCGATAATTCAATATTGCCACTGGCTGAGGATCGTGGATTACTATAAAATCATATTCGCCTTCGAATAATTTTTCATTTAGTTGATTATTTTTTAAAAATATTTCTTTCATCTTTTTGGTAAATGGGGCATCCATGCCCTGCAAGCCATTATGCATATTCTTGGTTACATTGAAAAAATCATCTGAACCTTTTATTACCTGCCATTCAGCCTCTATCCCTACATCTTTCATTAAAGGAACTAAAGCAGATAAAATCTCTGCTACTCCCCCCCAAAGTGAGGTAGCATTAATATGAACTACTTTTTTCCCTTGTAGAGGTAAAGCCAGTTTCTTAATGCTTTCAATTTCTTCCTTTCCTATAATATCGATATAATCGTTAAGTGATTTCCTCTCTGTTTTGACAATTTCTAACATATTTCCCCTCCTTTGTTTTGAAATTAATTATGTTTCATATTACGGATATCTTGTGTGTAAAAAAGCAATCGGACATTTAGCACAATCTGGATTCTTGCTGATACATATCGTTTTCCCGAGCATGACAATCTGAGCATGAAATTCATTAAATAATTCTACATCCCGGTCTAAATTCCGATTGAAAAATTCCTGTATTTGGTAGTATGTAAAATCTTTTGAAATCAATTTATGACGGGAAAATATTCTTCTTGTGTAAGCATCAACTACAAAAAATGGTTTCCTTCCGGCATACAATAATACGCTATCTGCTGTTTCAGGCCCAATTCCATTTACATTTAATAATTTTTTTCTTAACTCTCCGTCATCACCTGAAAACATTTTTTCAGTAGAACCTTCAAAGTCCTCTATAAGAAAAGTTACAAAATTTTTTAATCTCTTTGCTTTAATATTATAATAACCGGAAGGTTTTATCAATTGGGCTAATTCTTCCTGGTTTATTCTATAAAGTTTCCAGGATTCTAACAAATTTTCTTTTTTTAAATTAGTAATGGCTTTTTCTACATTACTCCAGGAAGTATTTTGAGTAAGAATTGCACCCACCATTATCTCAAAAGGAGTATCACCCGGCCACCAGTTCAATGGTCCAAAAAAATTATACAAACTGTTGTAAATTTTTAATAAAATATCTCTTTTTTGCATCTTCGCTTAATTATTCTTAAATAATTTTTCTATTCACTAAATTAGAATTCTCCCTTATGGGCATTTTCTAAAAATTTACAAATTAATTTGATAGAATTTTCAATGTCCTCTTTATGGCACATCTCTACCACTGAATGAATATATCTGGTAGGAATAGAAAGAGTACAGGCAGGCACTCCCGATTTACTCTTCTGTATAGCCCCGGCATCAGTTCCTCCTCCCAGCAATATATCAGTCTGATATTTAATTTTATTTTCTTCCGCTATTTTTCTTAAAAAATCAACTAATTTTTTATTAGAAATAGTATGAGAATCCATCAAAGATATGGCTGTCCCTTCACCTAAAGTAGTAGCTCTTTCTTCTTCTTTGGTTCCCGGAATATCTGAGGCAATAGTAACATCAAGGGCAATGCCAACATCAGGCTCAACGGAAAAAGAAGACACAATTGCCCCTCTACACCCTACTTCTTCCTGAACAGTTGCTACAGCATATATATCAACATAAAAATCTTTAATTCTTTTTAATGCCTCAATCATAACATATACTCCGGCCCTGTCATCAAGTGCCTTAGCGGTGATTATTTTATTATTCAATTCCATAAAATTCCTATCTAAAGTAACGAAATCTCCCGGCCTTACTATCTTAGAAACTTCATCTTTTTTCATCCCTACATCTATAAAAAGATCTTTAATTTTAGGTAACTTTTTTCTCTCTTCTTCACTTAAAATATGAATTGGCTTAGTGCCAATTACTCCCCCGATATCTTTCGTTCCATGAACCACTACTCTTTGGGCTATGAGAGTTTTAGGGTCAAAACCCCCAACAGGAGCAAACCTCAAAAAACCTTCTTTGTCAATAAAACTGACCATAAAACCAATCTCGTCCATATGTGCCGCAATCATCACTTTTTTAGGAGCAGGCTTATCTGATAATTTTTTAGCTTTCTTTATACCAATAACATTTCCTAATTTATCTATTTTTACTTCATCAGTTACCTTTTCCAATTCTTCCATAATAACTTTCCGAATCCTATCCTCATAACCTGCAATTCCCGGTGTTTCACATAATTTTTTCAGTAATTTCAATTTTTTTCTCCTTCCTTAGATTTATTAAATTAGAGTAAGTTAAGTTGCTTTAATTTTAGAATTATTTTGTGAAAAGGTAAACTTTAGTGCCAGGCACGAAAGTTTACCTTTTTAGTTTTTTATTTTGGAAAATGTAAATCAAAGCAAGAAAAGTAATTATCCCCAGGCTATTAGCCAGAATATCTCCCAAAGAAAATTCTCTTTCCGGAATAAAGTATTGGTAAATTTCATTAAATATCCCATAAGAAACAGAAAAAACTAAAGCTAAAAAATAGTGAAATAATTTTAGGAGTAATATTTTGTCACTTAAAGCTGCCATACAAAGAAAAGCATGGACGCCATAAGCAAAAAAGTGCATTACTTTGTCTTGACCATAAAAAGATTGTCCTACTCCAACTTCCGGTCGGGAAGAAAAAGTAAAAATCACAAAAGAATAAACAATCAACAGCATCCAAAAAAATATTTTTCTTCCCAAACCATCACCTGTTTCTTTTTTAAATGATTTACTGTTTAGCAAACAAAACTTTCTCGGCAGCTCCTATTCCTGAACCCAGTTCAAAATCGTAATTAAGTTCAGATAGAGTTTTTTCGATAATACTCATTGTTGAAACCACTTCATTTTCGGTTATGTTGCCCATATGCCCTATACGGAATAGCTTGCCCGCCAATACACCTTTGCCTGCAGATACTAAAACGCCGTTCTCATACAGTTTTTCCCTGAAAGCCAAATCCTCAATTCCCGAAGGATATAACACGGTTGATACAGTATTAGCCCTTATTTCTTTTGAAGGAAGTATTTTAAATCCTATTTTTTCTAATCCTGCTTGGAAGGCCAGGGCAAATCTTCTATGTCTTTTAAATCTTTCTTCCAAACCCTCTTCTAATATAATTTTAAGACCTTGATGAAGGGCATTGACCATATTTATGGCATGGGTAGAAAAGTATCCACTACCCGGTTCGCGCATAATAGGCAGCCATCGATTAATGTCCATATAATAAGAAGAAATATTTCCTAATGCATTTCTTCTCTCTAAAGCTTTTTCGCTGAATACTAAATTAGCTAATCCGGGAGGAACACCAATCGCTTTTTGGTTTCCTGCAAAAATAATATCAACACCCCAATCATCCATACGTTCTTCAATTCCTCCGGTAGCACAAACTGCGTCCACAATAAATAAAGTTTCAGGGAATCTTTTTATAACCTCTCCTATCTCTTCTAAAGGAGCACAAACTCCGGTAGAAGTATCTACATGAGTCACTGTTATCGCATCAAACTTCTTTTCTTTTAATTTCCGGGCTATTTTTTCAACTTCTACTATCTTGCCCCACTCGGAAGCTAAAACATCTACCTCTATACCATAACCTCTGGCAATTTCTACAAATCTATTTCCAAAGTAACCGTGAGAAACCACTAACAAACGATCACCTTTTTTTACAGAATTAACCAGTGCTGTCTCCATTCCTAAGGTTCCTGTTCCAGGAATAGTAAAAGGTTGACCCTTTTCAGTCATAACAACAGCCTTTAAATTCTTTAAAGTTTCTTTTAAGGTTTTCACCAATTCAGGGTCTAAATGCGAAACAGTTTCTTTACTTAATGCATCCAGAATAGACTGATCAACTGGAGTAGGTCCGGGAATCATCATTAATTTCTTTTTCATAATTAATTTTTCCTTTCTTTTTTAAATTATTTTTAGAAATTAAAAATAAGATTTATCTCATATATGTGTATGGTAATTTTTATTCCCCATTTTGTCAAACTGATATTATCCCATCTCTAAATATAGGGACAATATGAAATAAATCCAATTGGGAACAGAACTTTAAATCTTCATCCAAGCCGATACTCTCTAAATATCGACCATGTTGAGATTTTCGTAATATTTCCAAAATATTATTACTAAACTTTTCATAGAGTAGTTGAGTAGTTAAATTAGCATCTACTTCCCGACAGGCAACAGGAAAAACATCCCTTAAAGAATTAACCATCATACCGGCACAGGCAGCATCTTCTAAAGAAAATCTACCCTCCTTTCCTGCACAGATTAACAAAATATCTCCCTGGTAATTAGTGCAATAATCACAAACCGCTTGTAAATTTAGAAAACTTCCAATAATTACCCTGTGAGCACCTTTAGCCATTTCAAATGTTTTTACTCCATTGGTAGTTGAAAAGATAATTGTTTTATCTTTGACTGCTTCTCTCTTATATTCTCTCGGTGAATTGCCCAAATCAAAACCCTCTATCTTTATTCCTTCTCTTTCTCCTCCCAATAATACCCTTTCTTTTTCAAATTCCTGCGCTTTTTTCTTAGCTTTATCCGGAGATAAAATAGGAATAAATCCGCGACACCCATTAGCTAAAGCAGTTACTATAGTGCTGGAGGCTCTTAAAACATCAATTATTACTACTAACTTGCCAGCTAATTCAACATTTTTTATCTCTTCCGGAATAAATAAAGTTTCTAAATTATTCATCTATTGTTCCAACCTACTCTCTAATTAAGCTCCGAATTTCTTTAATTTTAAAGCATTAGCCATCATTAAAGGAAGGACATTCACTGCCGGAAATCTTCCCAGTCCTCCCTTAACACATTCTTTTTCATTAAATTGTTCCACTTCATCTCCCCTGATATATTTAGAAAATAACATAAAGGGATTAGGATGCCAACTATGTCCTTTCATTATAGCTGGTGTAGAGTGGTCACCGGTAACCACCAGAACATCCGGCTTTAAGCTTAACACCTCAGGAATATATTTATCTACTTCTTCAATTACTTTAACCTTTTGCTCAAAGTTTCCGTCTTCTCCATAACTATCAGTCTTTTTTATATGCAGATAAAAGAAATCATGTTTCTGATAATTTTCCTTTAACGTCTTAAATTCTTCCTCTATAGTTTCCCCTGCTTCCAATATTTCCATTCCCACTAACTTTGCCAATCCCTTATACATAGGATAAGTAGCTATGGCAGCGGGAGACAATTTAAATAATTCACCCATGGTAGGCAAAGCGGGATGTTTAGCAAATCCCCTCAACAAAACAGCATTTGCCGGAGATTGTTCCCTTAATACTTCGATAGCTTTGTCTATAAATTCATTTATTATTTTTGCGGCCTCGCCTGCTTCCGGCCTTAAAGGTTCGGTATATTTTAACTTTTGCCCCACTACTTGAGGATCAGCATCAGAAAGACCTTCTTCTAAACCTTTTCCTCTAAACACTACCACAAATCGATGTTCCATGCCCGACCTAATTATTATTTCAGCTCCCCTTATCTGGCTAATTTTATCCTGCATTATCCGACAAATTTTCTCATTTAATTCTGTAGCTATTCTTCCTGCCCGACGGTCAGTTATTATTCCTTCTTTATCCATAGTGGCAAAATTTCCGCGACAGGCCAAATCATCGGAGGTAAGTTCCATTCCTATACCCAGGGCTTCTAAAACTCCTCTTCCAATCTGATACTTAATCGGGTCATATCCAAACAGAGAAAGATGAGCAGGACCGCTCCCTGGGGTAATGCCGTAAGATATTGGATCGGTTAACCCGCAGGCAGATTTAGAAGCTAATTTATCCAGATTAGGAATAAAAGCTTTTTCCAATACTGTTTTATTATTCTCTGAAGGCAAATCACCAATCCCGTCAGCAACCAAAAGAACAATCTTTGATTCTGTCTTAACAGCTAATGATTTCATAATTTCTTCATTTACCATAGTTTTTTTCTCCTTGTCTAAATTTTTATTATTTTTACTTATTTTTTAATCTCTCATTCAGTGAAGTGTTCCTATGAAATGTTTTATTATTTTTAATGGCAATCCATAAGGCTTTTTTAGTCCCGACCAATATCACCATTTCTTTTGCCCGGGTAATTCCAGTATATAATAAATTTCTTTGAAGAAGCAAATAATGTTGAGTCATTACCGGAATAATAACTATCCGATATTCACTCCCCTGACTTTTATGAACAGTGATAGCATAGGCTAATACCAACTCATTTAATTCAGAAAAATCATATCGAACTTTTTTGCCGTAAAAATCTACCTCCAAAGTATGTTCCTCGGCATCTATGTTCTTAATCCTCCCTATATCTCCATTAAAGACTTCTTTATCGTAATTATTTTTAATTTGCATTGCCTTATCATTCACCCTAAAAGAATGATTTCCATATTTTATCTGTTTCCCTTTAGGATTTAATGCCTCTCTCAGACTATAATTTAAATTATCCGCACCCGCTTCTCCTTTATACATAGGAGAAAGGACCTGGATGTCACTTACCGGGTCTATTCTATATTTGGAGGGGAGGCGGTCAGTGCATAAATTAATTATTTCTTGAGCAGCAGCCTGGGGGTCTTCTTTTTCTATAAAATAAAAATCTCTTTCTCTCTCTCCTTTAAGGACAGGGTATTTCCCCTCATTAATTCGATGGGCATTTACAATGATCAAGCTCCTTTGGTCCTGTCTAAATATCCTGGTTAATCTCACCACCGGAATAGTTTCAGAATCGATAATATCTTTTAAGACATTTCCCGGACCAACAGAAGGCAGCTGATCCACATCACCAATTAAAATTAAAATGGTACCGGGAGAAACCGCTTTTAAAAGGCTGCTCATTAACAGGATATCTATCATGGAAACCTCATCCAAAATTATTACATCAGTTTTAATGGGGTTTCCAGAATTTTTGATAAAAGTTCCGCTCTTAGGACTGTACTCTAATAACCTATGAATAGTTTTTGCCTTTCTACCGGTAGTCTCACTTATTTTTTTCGCCGCTCTGCCCGTAGGCGCTGCCAAGGCTATTTTTAACTTTAGTTCCTCGAAAAGTTCAATTAAGCCCAAGGTAGTAGTAGTTTTACCCGTTCCGGGACCACCGGTTAACACCAATACCTGATTCAGAAGGACTTTATTGATGGCATCTTTTTGTTCTTCAGCAAAAGATAGGTGGTACTTTTTTTCCAAATACTTTATCTTCTTTTGCACATCTATATTGATTAGCTGTTGAGGAAACTTTAGTAATTCAATTAATTTTTTACTCACTCCCAATTCGGCAAAATAATAAAGAGGAAGCCATACTCTATCTTCTTCTACTATAACCTCCTGGTTATTTCTTAAAATATTTAAAGCTTTTTCAACTAATGATTCTTCAACCTCTAATAATTCACTTCCGTACTTAATTATTTCAGTAACAACCCCATAACAATTACCCTGATTGGCCAATTCGTTTAAAATATATTTAATTCCTGCTTTTACTCGCGCTGGAGAGTTAGCTTCTACGCCCAAATTTTGTGCAATCCTATCTGCAATTTTAAACCCGATGCCAAAAACATCATCTACTAATCTGTAGGGGTTTTCCTTTAATTTTTCAATAGCTTTATTCCCATATGTTTTATAAATCTTAACTGCATATCCGGTAGTAATCTGATAGGATTGTAAAAATATCATCACTCTTTTAATTTCTTTATGTTCTTCCCAGGATTTACTGATCATCTCTACTCTTTTTTCAGCAATACCCTCCACCTCAGTTAGTCTTTGGAGATCGTTCTCCAGAACTTCCAAAGTTTTATCACCAAACTGTTTTACTATCCTATCTGCAGTTGCCGGACCAACTCCTTTAATTAATCCGGAACTTAAATATCTTTTTAAACCAAGCAAAGAAGTAGGTAAAATTAATTGATAATCACTAAAACTAAATTGCCAGCCATACTTAGGATTATTAACCCATTCCCCTTTTAATTCGCAAGTTTCACCTATGTTTATAGAAGCCATCTTCCCCACAATTGTAGTTAATTTATCTTCATTTTTATCTACAGTTATCTTAGCTATCACATAACCATTCTCTTCATTTCGATACACAATTCTCTCTATAGTTCCGGTAATGGTTTCCATTGTTCTCCTTGAGTCGGTCGTTAGTTAGTTAACCAACTAACTCTTTCTATACAATTTTCACATAATATTTTCTTGTCCGGGGACCATCAAATTCACAAAAGCATATCCCCTGCCAGATTCCCAGTAGGAGGTTGCTGTTTTTTACGGGGATGTTTACCGAAGACCCGATAATGCTCGCTTTGATATGCGCAGCAGAGTTTCCTTCCAAGTGACTATAATTATCGTTAAAAGGAATAATTTTATTTAACTCCATAAGTATATCCTGCTTAACACTGGGGTCAGCATTTTCATTTATAGTAACTCCGGCGGTAGTATGAGAGACAAAAACACAACATAGTCCTTCTATAATTCCGCTTTCATTAACAGCCTTTTGAACTTGAGCGGTTATATCTAAAATTTGTGTTTGAGTATTAGTTTGGATGGTAATTTCTTTTAGCATAAAATTTCTTTTTTGGTTAGATGCTCCTCTTATTAATTTTTACTAGTGCTAAGAATTTCTTTACTTTTCTCAAGATCCCTATCAGAGACTAAAATACTCACTTCCGCTAACCCATCTATGGTAAAAGGATAAATCGAACGGGTGATATCTGATTGCAAGATGCATTTAATATTAAAGCTTGCCAATAAACTTTCAATAGCAAGGGCTTCATCTTCACGTGGAACCCTACAGAGTTCAACAATTTTTATGTCCTTATCTTTCTTTTCTGTATTTTCTGTATTTTCAGACAAAATATTTCCTCCAATTAATTAATTATATTAGTTACTCGGTTAACCGGATAACTTTCATCGCTTCATCGTACACCTCTTTAAGAGGAACTTTATATTGCTGAGCCATCTTCTTGCAATCTTCATATTCGGGGGCAATATTTTTAATTTTCCCTTTAAACATGCCAACTTTAACCTTAATTTTACCATACTTTGTAGCGATAATAAAATTTTGCTGAACCAGTCTCAATCTTTTCACTTCCCTTATCCTTACCCCTAAGGTTGTGGATTCGGAAAATAATACTTCCAGTATTTCCTTGAGATTTTGCTCATATACAATAATGCTAAGCATGTGGGCAGGGCGGTTCTTTTTCATCTGAATAGGAGTTAAAAACACATCTAACGCCCCTTGAGAAAATAATTTTTCCATAATATGATCATAAAATTCCGGGTTCATATCATCAATATTACTCTCAATCAACACCGCTTCATCACTAAGATAACCATCTTTTAAGTTCTCATCTTTTAATATTTTTTCACCTATACTTACCCTTAAAAGATTGGGAATGGTAAATTCTTTCTCTCCGGCTCCGTATCCTGTCATTTCTATTTTCATTGAAGGTCTTTCTCCGAAGCTTTTAGCCAAGGTGCTGATAATTCCTGCTCCAGTCGGGGTAATCATCTCACCCTCGATCCCTCCGCTATAAATCGGGATATTTTTTAATAATTCTAAAGTGGCCGGGGCAGGAACCGGTATAACCCCATGAGCACATTTAACAAAACCCTTTCCCACCGGCAGGGCGGAAGAATGTATTTCTTCTATTCCTAAAGTTTTTATTCCTATAACTGCAGAAGTTATATCAATAATACTATCCAATCCTCCAATTTCATGAAAATGAATTTTATCTATATCTTTTCGGTGAATTTTTGATTCAGCTTGAGCTATATTGAAAAATATCTTTTCGGTTTCCTTTTTAACCTCTTCATCTAATTTGCTCTTCTCAAGGATATCTAAAATATCTTTAAACCTTCTCTCCACTCCTTCTTCTTTTATTTTTACCTTAAACTGAGTGGCGGAAATTCCCTTTTTTACTACTTTGTTTACCTCTAATTGATAACCGGAAAGACCTAATTTTTTTAATTCCTTTTCTAATGTATCTATTTTTAATCCTGCATCAAGCAGAGCACCGACTGTCATGTCCCCGCTGATACCGGAAAAGCAATCAAAATAGGCAATCTTCATTCCTTCACCTCATTTAATTGATTAATTAAGCTTGCCATGTAACCGGCTCCAAACCCATTATCAATATTTACTACTGCCAATCCAGGAGCGCAGCTGTTAAGCATGGTTAGTAATGCAGATAATCCTTGGAAGCTTGCCCCGTAACCTATGCTGGTGGGAACGGCAATTATAGGTTTGTCTACCAATCCTCCTACCACGCTGGGGAGAGCCCCCTCCATTCCCGCTGCCACGATTAAAACATTGGCGGCTAACAATTTTTTTGAATTGGTTAAAAGTCGATGAAGGCCTGCTACTCCGACATCGTAAAGACGTTCCACTCTATTACCCATTAATTCAGCAATAACTGCGGCTTCTTCGGCTACCGGAATATCAGCAGTACCGCCGCTGACCACTAAAATATATTTAGAGCTGACTTTCTTCTTTTCTTCTACTGCTACAATCCTGGCCTCTTTAAAGTAAGTTACTTCCGTAACTATCTTTTTAATCTCCTGATATACCTCGGGAGCAGCCCGGGTAGCAACAATTTTACCTCCGGTTTCCTTTATTCGTTTAGTAATTTTAGTTATCTGCTCCAGAGTTTTACCCTGACAAAAAATAACTTCCGGAAAACCTTTCCTTAATTGCCTCTGGTTATCTATTTTAGCAAAACCCAGGTCATCATAAGGGAAATGCTTTAACTTCTCTAATACCTCTTTTGTTTCTATCTGACCGGATTTAAATTGCTGTAATATTTTCTCAATCTCTTTTTTATTCATTAATCAGTCCTCACCTTTCTCGTTTAATTCTTCATTCATACTCCCGCTTCGGTATCCTTGCAAATCAAGGGCAATATAAATAAATCCTAATTGTTTTAATTTATCGATTATCTTTTTTCTTAAATCTTCCTCCATTAAGAATAGAAGGTCTTTTTCCCCTACTTCAATTTTTGCCAGATTATTATAGTGTCTTACTCTTACCTGCTTAATTCCCAGATTATGAAAAAATCCTTCGGCCTTTTCTATTCTTTTCAACTTTTCTAAAATTATCTCATCTTCATAAGGAATCCTGGTAGCCAGACAGGAATTAGAAGGCTTGTTCCAGGTAGGTAAATCCATTTCTTTAGAAAGAAGACGAATGTCATCTTTGGTAAGAAGAGCTTCCTGCAGGGGACTTCTTATTTCTAATTCTCTAACCGCCTTCATCCCCGGACGATAATCGTCAAGATCATCATAGTTAGAACCATCTGCCACAAAACTCAAATTAAGTTCTTTGGCTATTTCCTTTATTCGGCTGAATATTTCCTTTTTGCAAATATAACATCTCTCGGGAGGATTATTGATAAATTCTTTATTCGAGAAAATATCAATATCTGTAAACAGATGCTTCACTTTAAATTTTTGCGCCATCATCTTAGCGTCAGTTATCTCGCCAAGATGATGAATTTCTGACTTTACAGTTACGGCGGTAACTTTGTCTCCCAATTCTTCCCGGGCTACTTTTAATAAAAAAGTACTATCCACTCCGCCCGAATAAGCAATTAAAACACTCCCCATTTCAAATAATATTTTTCGTAAATTATTTAATTTTTCTTTTTTAATATTCAATCCCTCTTCTCGCTTCTATCCCCTTTTGGTAAGGGTGCTTAATCTCTTTCATCTCGGTAACTAAATCGGCAATTTCGATTAACTCTTCTGGTGCTTTTCTTCCGGTAATAACAACTTCGACTTCATCGGGTTTTCCTTTTAACTTTTCGACAACTTCTTTTAAATCTAATAACTCATAATAAAGCGCCATATTGAGCTCATCAAATATTACTATATCATAATTGCCGCTTTGCATCCCTTCTGCACCAAAAGAAAAGGCTTTTTCAGCTTCCTCATAATCTATCTTTTTTGCTTTACCTTTATAGACAAAATCTTTAGTGCCAAAAGTCTTTAGAGTTATATTAGGAATTAATTCAACCGAATGAAGTTCTCCATAATCCCATTTTTTCATAAACTGAACTATCAGTACCTTCATATTCCTGCCTGCTGCCCTGAGAGCCAAACCTAAGGCCGCAGTAGTTTTGCCCTTTCCATCACCGGTGTAAACTTGAATTAAACCTTTTATCATCTGCACCAACTGACCTCCCATCTTTTTAAGTTCGATATATTTAAAATTATTATACCAAAATAATTAACAAAAAACACATTTAAAACAGTATCGAAAAATACAGTGATGAGTAATGAGTAATGTGTAGCAAGAAAAGATAGAAACAATAACTGCAAAATATTGTAATTTATCAGCCAATGTATTATAATTTTATTGATTGAAAATTGAATATTTAAAGATAAGCAGTCTAAGGGAAGAGTGGTGAAAATCCACCGCAGTCCCGCTACTGTAATGGGAGACGAAAGCTGTAATAGGCCACTGTTAAACACTTATTAAAAAGTGAAATGGGAAGGCACAGCGATTAGATTGACCCCTGAGCCAGGAGACCTGTCTGCTTAGATAAACCAATCACTTCTTCGTGGAGAAAGAGGGTGATATTTTTATTTTAAAAATAC
Source organism: Atribacterota bacterium (assembly GCA_035648055.1). Taxonomy (GTDB): domain Bacteria; phylum Atribacterota; class Phoenicimicrobiia; order Phoenicimicrobiales; family Phoenicimicrobiaceae; genus Sediminicultor. The sequence goes on along the minus strand of DASRMF010000092.1, from coordinate 1,535 downwards.
TAAAACATTTGAGAACTACAAAAAAGTATCTAATTATTTTAACCAACTAACTAACCAAATAACCAAAAAATTATGGAGGCCATTTATGGATATTTTTAAAAAGTATATTTTAATATTTACTTTTTTATCATTTACATTGAATCTTTTTCTATTAGCGAGTTCAGCAAATATAGTTAATTTTCCTTTAACCATAATTGATGACACCGAAACAGCGGTTACCATCCCCCAGGAACCTCAGCGTATTATTTCAACTGCCCCCAGTAATACTGAAATATTATTTGACTTAGGGCTTCAAGAAAAAATTGTAGGAATAACAAACTATTGCAATTTCCCGGAAGAAACTAAAGATATTGAAAAAATCGGAGAAATATCTCCCTTGAATTTTGAAAAAATTATTTCTTTAAATCCAGATCTTATTTTAGCTTATGCCGGATTCCAGTTAAAAGAAATCCCGCGCTTGCGAGAACTAGGATTAAATACCATAGTTCTTGAACCTTTGACCCTTGAAGATACTTTTAAGAGTGTAGAAATGATAGCAAATGTTTGCGGAATACCCGATAAAGGTTCTTTGTTAGTAACCAATTTGACACAAAGGGTTAATATAATTAAATCCAAAGTTTCAAATATTCCTATTTCCGCCCAACCTAAAATATTTGTCGGAGGCACTTCTGAGACTATCTTTACCCCGGGAGCAGGTACACTATTTAATGAACTGATAACTTTAGCAGGGGGGCAAAACATAGCTGCTGATCTTTCTTTCTGGAAACAAATAAATCCGGAATTTGTTGCCCAGGCAGAACCGGATATCATTATTATCCCTGTAGGAGTAATGAACCAGGGAGAAGAATCAAAGATTAAAAGCAACGTATCCCAACGTCCCGGCTGGTCTAATATACCGGCTATAAAAAATCATAAAATCTTTATAGTAAATGAAGACCTTTTTTATCGCGCTGTCCCAAGGCTTATAGACGGACTCGAATTATTATATGGAATTTTCTATGAATAAACCGTTAACAGAAATTGCCGGTTATACCAACTGGCGAAAAAAATTAATATTAATGCTTCTGGTAGGAAGTGTAAGCATTCTGGGAGTCAGCCTAATCTGTCTTAACTTTGGAGTGGTATCTATTAATCCTAAAGAAATTTTTTCCCTTTTATGGGGTAATTCACCAGATGATAAAACTAATAGTTTAATCATCTGGCAGCTAAGGGCACCTCGAATCGCTTTAGGTGTCATTACCGGTGCTGCTTTATCTACCGTAGGAGGAGCTTTCCAGGGAATTTTAAGAAACCCCCTGGCTGATCCCTATATTTTAGGAGTATCTGCGGGTGCTGCTTTAGGAGCATGTATCGGTATTGCTTTACAGCATGTTACCGGTTATCTTTTTGCTTCTTATCTTCCCTTATTTGCTTTTATCGGAGCAATGCTTTCTCTTTATCTGGTATATCAATCTTCCAAAATCAGCTATTCTGCCAATTCCACCGGACTGCTTCTTGCCGGAGTAGCTATCACTTTTCTCTTTTCTGCACTAATA
>DASRMF010000091.1:0-12233 GCA_035648055.1 Atribacterota bacterium | reverse complement strand
AGCTTGAAGCTTGTGGGTCCATTTCACAAATCCTTTAAAATTTTTGCCGATTCTCACCATAAACGACTCTCTGTAAAATTTTGTAATCTGTTACTTCTCCCACGCTTTGCTTTTAACTATTTATTATTTTTAGTAATTATAGCATAGTTGTCAAATACAATCAAAAATACTGAATAAAGTATTTGTAGTTCTCTTAAAGTTTATTAGGAATATTTTCTTTTAACGTATTTGTCCATCGCCATATATAATATATTTATAACTAGTTAGTTCTCTCAAACCCATTGGTCCCCGTGCATGAAGTTTCTGAGTGCTTATACCAATCTCCGCCCCCATTCCAAACTCAGATCCATCAGTAAACCGGGTTGAAGCATTTATATATACTGCAGCAGCATCAATTTCTTGCGAAAACTTTTTAGCATTCTGTTGACTTTCGGTCACGATAGCTTCTGAATGCTTGGTGCCATATTTATTGATATGATTTATGGCTTCTTCGATATTTTTAACCACTTTAACGGAAATGATATAATCGAGATATTCAGTATACCAATCTTCTTCTGTTGCAATTTTATATTTTGGAAATAACTTTTTAACTTTATCACATCCTCTAACCTCAACACCTAAACCTTCAAGTTCTGACAGTATTATAGACAGATATGTCGGAGCAACACTTTCAGCAATCAAAAGCGTTTCAGCAGCATTACATACTGCTGGTCTACTGGTTTTTGCATTTATCACTATTTTTTTCGCCATTTCTAAATCTGCTGTTTCATCAACAAAAACATGGCAATTACCCACACCGGTTTCAATAACTGGGATTAATGAATTTTCCACTACTGTCTTGATAAGAGATGCACCTCCTCTAGGGATTAATACATCAATATATTCTCTCATTTTCATTAATTCCACAGCACTTCTTTTTTCAGTATTCTCGATAAGCTGAATGGCCTCAAAGGGAATACCCCCCCTTCTTAAACCTTTTTTTAAAACCTTTACCAGTGCCTTATTAGAATTTATCGCCCCGGAACCACCACGCAAAATAACAGCATTTCCTGCTTTAAAACAAAGGGCTGAGGCATCTACGGTAACATTAGGTCTTGCTTCATAAATAATTCCAATGACACCTAAAGGCACTATTCTTTTCTCAATACAAAGACCATTGGGTCTCTTTATTCTTGCTTTTAACTCCCCAATAGGATCCGGTAATTTCGCAACAGCCAACAACCCATCTGCCATCCCCTTAATTCTTTTTTTATCTAACATCAATCGATCTAAAAAAGTTTTTTCTTTTCCTTCATGTCTGGCTATTTCAAGATCGGCTGAATTTTCATGCAAAATAAACTCTTCTGCATTGATCAAGCTTTCAGCCATACATTTCAAAGCATCATTCTTTTTATCAGTAGAATAATAAGCTAATTCGTTACTTACTAATTTTGCTTTCTTTCCAATTAAAATTAGGCTCTTCATTTAATTTTACACCTCCGTTATTTTTTGGTAAAAAAATTGTCCCTTCATTTTTACCCTGAATGATCCCCATAATCTGTTCAGGTTGTTTGCCCATGATAATTGCAACTGCTATTCCCCGGGCTGTCGCCAATTTCGCTGCAGATATCTTCGTTTTCATTCCTCCGGTTCCAAAGCTACTACCAACTCCACAAGCAAAAGATTCAATTTCGTCATTAATATCTTCAACAAAAGATATTTTTTTTACGTTTTTATTTTTTCGAAAATCTCCCGAATAAAGACCATCGGTATCGGAAAGCATTATCAATATATCTGCTTTAATTAAAACGGATACAACTGCAGATAGCGTATCATTATCTCCAAAAACAATTTCTTCTACAGCAACTGTATCATTTTCGTTGACAATAGGAATTGCTTTATATTTAAACAAGGCATTAAATGTATTGCAGGTATTATATTGACGAATTTTATCTTCAAAATCATTGCGGGTTAAAAGCATTTGGGCAACCGTTATTTTATATTTTGAAAAGAGATTTTTATATAAATGCATCAACAACCCTTGACCGACGGCAGCCATAGCCTGTTTTTCGTCTAAATTTTTAGGCTTTTGCTGAAGGTTAAATTTACTTGCTCCTATACCGATTGCTCCTGAAGAGACAATGACAACTTCTTTACCCTGTGCGTGTAAATCCGAGACAACCTTTGCCAGCTTTTCTAAATAATAATTATTGATTTTTCCGGACTCATTTATTATTGTAGACGTTCCAATTTTAATTACCAGTCGCTTAGCTTGCTGAAAACTCTTTATTCTTTTCATATTTAACTACTCCTTAATAAAATAAAAAAACTCTTTCATCTCTAAATAGAGACGAAAGAGTTTACTTTCGCTGTACCACTCTATCAAATTTAAAATAAATATCATAAAATGAAGTACATATAAAAAGTACGTCTCAAAATATTTTTTGAGTTTATACTTTCCCAATGATAACGGATGGGATAACCGAATAAAGCTCATCGCTTTTAGTATTTCAAGGTGGGTTCAAAATATTTTTTTTGGGACAAAATCTTTCAGCTTTTAGATTCTGTTCTCTACACCCTTTAATATTTTTACTATTCCTTTTCTTAACTTTTAACATTTTATATTTTTTATAGTGTACGAGATAAAAATCATTTTGTCAATAATTGTTTACAATCAAAAAATACCTAACTAAAAGCATTTGTAGTGCTCTTAAAGTTTATCAGAGGTGTTTTTTACAACATTTTTCTTTTCTTATTAAACATGACTATAGTACCGATTGCTCCAATTATAAAACCTATGGGGCAGGCAAATATAGCGATAAGGAAGAATATCACCTCTAAGGCTTTCATCAGATAGCTTAATATGGTTAAATGGCTGGTAATCTGCTCTAAACCATAAAAGATATTGTGCAGCAAGACAAAAACAAAAAATCCGGCAGCAGAAGCTCCAGTTAACATTAAAAACTTTTTAAGCTTCCCCTCTACTTTTTGTACCAAAGTTAGACCAATTAACACACTACTAAATAAAAGCAAAATAGCTGAGGGAATTATCATAAAAATACCACTTACAATTCCTCTAAATGCGGGGATAAAAATTATACTTACTGCTAAAATAAAAACTGCTACCAGCAAATAAAATGTTACTCTCAATACATTTTCTTTTTGACTCATCTCAGCCCAACCCACACTTTTCACCCCCTATTGAGTGAATACTTTGTCAGCGGGTAACGACTCCTTAACAAAATCAATAGTTTTCATAAATTTTACGAAAATGAAAACCGTAGACAGTATAGGTTATGGCCATGGGTAAGAGCTGCGGACGCCGAAACAAAGTCCAGAAAAAGATTTTCCAATAATAAATTCTTTCCTTCCCTATTATACCCAGCTGCCAGATAGATTTAAGGAACGCAGTAAGATGCCAAAGATGAAATTGATATTTCTGTTTTTGCAGAGGTTTCATATTTTTTAAAAGCATTAGGAGACGTTCATAGTAATATTTAGGGGAATAAATGGTATTGAGAACTCTTTTATAGCCACCAATAAGTGCTTTATAGTTCATTTTGGGAATAAAATTAATGGAAAGGTCGGTGTTGTCACCTGTGGCTTCTTTTAATAATCTATTCTCTTTAACAAGTCGCTGGTAGAGTTTGGTGCCTCGGGGAGCGTTTAATAGCCCGACCATGGCGCTGACTATCCCACTTTTTTGAACAAATTCAATCATATTTTCAAAAATTGAAGATGGGTCACTATCGAAACCTATAATAAATCCTCCGTTAACTATCAAACCGAACTTTTGTATTTTCTTAACACAAGCGATCAGATCACGATTTTTATTTTGTAACTTGTTGCATTCTGCCAAGCTTTCTTCATTAGGAGTTTCAATACCCACAAATACTGAACCAAAGCGCGCCTGAACCATCAAACGCATAAGTTCCTCATCATCGGAGAGATTTATCGAGGCCTGAGTAGTAAAGGTGAAAGGATATTTTCGTTCTTCCATCCAATTAATCATCGCCGGCAGTACTTCAACTTTTAATTCTCTTTTATTCCCAATAAAATTATCATCAACAATAAATACTCCACCTCTCCATCCTTGTAAATAGAGACTATCTAATTCTGCTAATATCTGATCTTTAGTTTTTAATCTCATCTTATGTCCAAAGAGGAAGGTAACATCACAAAAATCACAGTTAAAGGGACACCCTCGAGAATATTGGATACACATAGTGACATATTTATTTATATCAGTTAATTCCCAAAGGGGAATAGGAGTCTTTTTTATATCAACCCACTGATCTGAGGTGTAGATATGTTTAGGATGCCCGATTTTTAAATCTTTTAAAAATAGAGGAAGGGTAATTTCAGCCTCATTAAGTATAAAATAATCTACATCATCCTCAAAGTCTTCATATCCGGATGTAAAGAGAGGACCGCCGGCAACAATCTTAGTTCCCAACCTCTTACATTGAGCAATTATCTTCTTCACCGACTCTTTTTGAATAGACATAGCACTAATAAATACATAATCAGCCCATTTGATGTCTCTATCAATTAAAGCTGTTATCGTCGTGTCTACAAGTTTTTTCTCCCACTCTTTAGGAAGCAGGGCAGCTACAGTTAGCAGTCCCAAAGGAGGGAGGCTCGCCTTTTTAGAAATAAATTTTAAAGCATATTTAAAACTCCAGAAGGTCTCTGGATATTCAGGATAAACAAGAAGTATTTTCATAAAAACCCTCCTCTATAAATATAATTCGCTATTATAAGAAAGGAATCCTTCTTCTCTAAAGATTTTTTCTGATTTCTGAAAGAGTAATCTTTCGCTACTTTTTCCCTTTCCTTATCATCATCTTTCTGAGTAGCGATAAATGCCGGGCATCCACTACAGCTTAATCCGCAAAAGGCAATCATCTTATCCATAATTCTCACACCTTTTTATTATTTTATACTATCCTGGTAATTTATTCAAAAAGTTCGTCAGCAGGTTTGGTCAGCGGACGATCCTTTGACAAATTTTTTAATTCTCTGGTTACTATTTTATCCAAAATTTCTGCTGCTTTTAAAATGACCTCTCTACATTTTTTTTCTTCTGTATGATAATTATCCTTTAACGGCTTGCAAAGGATATCTCCCATTTCTTTTTTAAAGGTATCAAATAATTCTTTACTTAATTCTTTGATTGCCGGGTATTTGTGAGCAACTTCTGGAACAAAGAGCTTCCCTAAAACCATAAGCGATGCCGTCAATACACCACAGACACTTTCAATAGCCATGCCTCCGCCAAAGGCAGCTGCCAGTTTTAGAGATTCTGAATTTAAATTAAGATGATAAACTCGATTGGCACCATACAAAATAGTTTCCGCACAATTCAAATCTTCTTTAATTCCATACCCATCCTGGATTAATTCTTTCAACATTTATTTCTTCCTCCTGAAGCAAGATACGCTCAAATTTTATCGTGCAATTAATTCTCCATACACTTCCTTAATTGTGGGGATTAAGATATTGTGTTCTTTAGCCAGACGAATCAAAGTACCTCCCAATATATCTACTTCATGTCTATTATTCCCTTTTTCATAATCTCTTTGGAAGGAAGTTTTAGTTTCATAAGGAAAATTCCGGGTTTTTTGTATAGTTTTTTCTATTATATCCTGCTCAAAATTTATATTTTTCGTTTTCCCCACTAAAATAACTTCTTTCATAATATTTTCCGCCATATGCTTTAACTTATCATCAGCGAGTACTTCCCCTATTGTTTTTCCCGAATAGGCGGTCATTAAACTAAAGGCGGTAATAAATATATACTTTTCCCATATTGCAGGATAAGGATTATCATACCAGGTGCTGCTAATTCCCATTTCATTAAAGAATTCAATAAGAAACCTGTAATCATAGTCTAAGTGTTTCGGGTCTTTGCCAAAGACGATATGTCCCTCGGGACCTTTTTGTCTGATGGTTCCAGGTTTTTCAATACTGGAGGAAACATAAACACTTGCTGGTGAGACTATCGCTTTTTGTAAACTGGTCCTGATGCGCTCATAAATATCTACGCCATTAAGTAAGGGAAGAATGATCGTATCAGCGGATATATTTTTTGAAATTGATGCAACAGCATTATCCAAGTCATACCCTTTTACGCATAGTAAATATAAATCCGGGATAGGAATATGTCTTATATTATCTGTGGCAATATTGGGAAAGCAAATAAATTCCTCTTTGTCGGAAATTAGATTTAACCCGTGTTGCTGAATGGCTTTTAGATGTTCCCCTCGACCTATAAAATAGACCTGCATAGCCCGGTTACCCTTGCTAACTTCATGAGCTATTCTGCCGCCAAAATAACCACCGACTCCTCCGATACCATATATACATACACTTTTAATTTTTTTATTCATGCTTTAACCCTTTCTAACTATTGTAAATCAATCTTGATTTCGCCCATTATTAGACTAAATTATATTAAGTTTAAGTTATCTTTAAACATTTTTTTTAATTTTATCAGGTTTTGTAATTTATGCAAATTTATGTAAATTTCTTGACAATAAAACTTTTTTAGGATAAATTGGTAAACACTTTTTGTTACCGCATGAATTTAAAAATTATCATTCAAAATAAATAATTACGGAGGGAATGGAAATGAACTTAATCGACTTTGGCACTTTAATTCCCTTCGTTTTGATTACAACTTTCACCCCGGGACCCAATAACCTGAGCTGTGCCTCCATGAGTATTAATTTTGGAATTAAAAAAACCATGAATTACATCTATGGAATTGTTACTGGATTTTTCTTACTGCTGTTGCTCTGCGGATTTTTTTCTAATCTACTTTTCACGGCCATTCCCTCTGTTGAGCCTATCATGCGCTGGATTGGAGCGGCCTATATTCTCTACCTGGCTTATGGCACTTTTAGAGTCAGCTTTTCTCTTCAGGAAAAATCTGAGCATTATCTCTGGGGCTTTTACAAAGGCATATTACTTCAATTTTTAAATCCTAAGGCAATCGTTTATGGCCTAACGCTCTACTCGGTCTTCTTAAATCCCCTTATTGGTAATCCCCTCTATATTATCCTCTTCTCATTGGGCTTTGCTCTCGTAGGTCTATGTGCTGTTTTAACCTGGGCTTTATTCGGGGCGATTATTAACCAATTTTTGCATCACATAAAGTTAAGAATTATTATAAATAGTATCCTATCCCTTCTCCTGGTCTATACCGCAGTAAAGATTAGCGGAATACTTTCCTGAATAAATTCTTTAAAATGACCGACATTTACCTTAATCTATCCAATCCTTTTTATCGGTGTAAATAAATTTTGCTGCTCGAGCTATTTTGGTAGATCCGACCATATTGATTCTCGATGAAGCGACAAGTAGCGTTGATACCAGAACAGAAATTCATATTTAAAAAGCCATACTTTCCTTTATTGAAGTAAGAACCAGTTTTGTGATTGCTCACCGTCTATCCACTATTCAGAATGCAGATTTAATCCTAGTAATGAATGAAGGAAGTATTGTTGAAAAAGGAGCCCATAAAGGATAACTTAAGCAGAATTGGCTGTTATACTGATCAGTATAACAGCCAATTCGTTGAATGAAACCTTAAAGGAAAAATTAGTTAAAAAAGTAGATGCAGATAAAATTGAATTATTACTTTTCTTCTCTACTATGATGGGTTACAACATCGAATATAACAGCAGCCACAAGCACTAAGGCTCTAACGATATGCTGGTAGGATATATCTATACCCATAAGGTTCATGCCGTTCGTCAGTGACATCATAACCAACGCACCAATAATCGACCCTGTAATCTTGCCAACACCACCGGTTGCTGATACACCGCCAATAAAAGCCGCTGCGATTGCATATAATTCACATAGCTCTCCCCCCGTCGTTGTGGCAGACTTAAAACGGGACGCGTACAATATGCCCGACAAAGCGGCAAGCATGCCCATCGAACCAAAAACCACATAGGTTATTTTTTTTACACTAATACCACTCAACTCAGCCGCCTCTGGATTTCCGCCGACAGCATAAATATGTCTACCGAGCACCGTCCGTGACATAATGAAATTATAGATTAAAAACACAATCGATACAATCACCGCAGTCCAGGAGAGGCCTCTGTATCCTGCGAGCACCCAGGTGATACCCCCGACTAAAGCTGACACAAATACCAATTTAATGATGAATAAATGCATCGGCAATACTTTAAAGTTGAAGGCTCGCATCTTTCTGCGGTTGTTCATCGCGTTTATGATGAAAAATAGAATGACCAGAACCCCGAGGATAAGCGTAAATTTATGTACTCCGGGCAAGATCCCAATATCGGGAATGTCGGGAATATAGCCGTTTCCTATGGAGTTAAAAGTGGCATTCGGGATAACTATCGTGCCTTTGCTCATTGTTGTAAGCTGCAATGCTCCTCTGTAACCTAACCATCCGGCAAGTGTTGCCACAAAAGCGGGGATTTTCATCTGCGCTACCAGGAAAGCGGTGAAAAGTCCAGCCAGAATTCCGAGTGCCACTGCAATCGATATACTCACATATACAGACAGGTGCCAGGATACCATAGCGGTTGCCGCAACCGCACCGAGGAAGCCTAAGAGAGAACCAACCGACAGATCTATATGCCGAATGATAATAACTAGCGTCATACCAACCGCCAATACTGCTATATAACCCGTTTGATTTATCAAATTGCTTATGTTTCTCGATGAAATAAAGATACCTTTCGTCATGATGGTGAAGAACGCTATAATAACAAACAAGGCAATATACATACCCATTTCACGAATATTCTGTCGAAACATTTTATTTATATCCTTAATGAATGACATCTTGGACCTCTTTGCGCGCATTATTTGGCTGTTTAATCACTCCTTCAGCAAAATCATCACGTGCGCCAATGATGTAGGCCACCACGCGCTCGCGGAAGGCGTCAATGTCACCGGTGACGGGAGTGTCGCAGACCTTGCGCCCTTGGCGCAGCACCATCATTCGGTCGCTAACCTGGTAGATATCTTCCAGGCGGTGACTGATAATGATGATTGAAGAGCCCTGTGCCTTGAGCTCCCGCACCAAATCGAGTACCTTGCTAATGGCCGTCACGCTCAAGGCCGCCGTGGGCTCGTCCATGATGGTGACCTTGTTGTCGAAAGCTGTCGCGCGAGCAATGGCCACCGCCTGGCGCTGACCGCCAGACAACCTCTCCACTTTCGAACGCACAGAAGAGACGTTAATCTTGAGACGATCTAACAGGCGTTGTGTCTCTTGCTCCATACGGTGCTCGTCCATTACACTGATCGGGCCTATTTTTACATTCGTCAATTCACGTCCCAAGAAAACGTTGGCAACCACGTCGAGATTGTCGGCAAGTGCCAAGTCCTGATACACCATCGCGATACCCTTCCGCTGTGCATCCAAGGAACTGGCAAAATCTACCTTTTTACCTTCAATCAAGATCTCTCCTTGACTAGGTCTGTGTGCCCCACTAAGAATCTTCATCAGGGTAGATTTGCCAGCGGCGTTGTCGCCCACCAACCCCAGTACCTCATTACGGTGTAATACCAGGCTTACCCCCCGTAACGCCTGTACACCACCAAAGCTCTTCTTGATGTTCCGCATTTCCACAATAGGTAGGGTTTTTGACATAGGTTTCCTCACTTTATTTAAAAAATATAAAAATGTATGATTGCACTGAAAAAAAACGATATTTTGTCATGCCGAGCAAAGCGAACTATCCCCACAATAATTAAGAGACCATTCGCTTTGCTCATAATAAGCCTTTTTGCAGTAGATTCCTGTCTGTATTAACTAACTGTTAGGTTATTTCTTACTGCAATCCAGTAAATTCACTGGCTTTATAGTAACCAGAATCGATCACAGCAGCCTTGACATTACTCTTGTCGACAGTAACCACTGCGGACGGTTTGGCAGGGACATCAATCTTGCCATTGTTGTAGGTGTTGGTTTTTTCAGGAGTTTTGCCGGTAAGATAAGCGATAGCCGCGGCACTTGCATCCTTAACTAGTGTCCTAACGTCCTTTAAAACGGTCATCGACTGCTTGCCATCAATAATATACTGTATAGAAGGTATCTCGGCATCCTGGCCGGTAATCACATAACTATTAACATCATTGTCGACACTAAATGTGTCTGCAATTGCACGAGAGGTGCCATCGTTCGGCGCTAGGATGAATACATTACCCTTATCGGCAGCCTTAGCCATAACCAGATTGGCTTCAGCCAAATTCTTAGCAACGACGAAGTCCCAGTTGGTGGTGACCTGTCCAATGATCTTGCTCATCTCATCACGAGTCAGCATGGACTTGCCCTGTAGAGCAACAGCCTGACTTGAATTCTTGATGACGAAGGTGCCATCGGTAATCTTAGGTTGAAGGATATTCCAGGCGCCCTCAAAGAAGAGGAAGGCGTTGTTGTCAGTGGCAGCGCCCGCATACAAGTAAAGCGGGTTACCGGTGCCGGTAGCCTTGTCAACCAGGTACTGGGCCTGAGCCTCTCCAACAGCAATACTGTCAAAGGTCACATAGTAATCAACAGCTTCGGTTTCGCGGATCAGGCGGTCATAAGAAATGACCTTTACACCTGCAGCTTTGGCTTCGTCTGCAGAGGCAGCAGCAGCGACAGCGTCATGCGGGCAGATGATAAGAACTTTGATGCCCTTGCTAATCAGAGCCTCAACATTCGCTTTTTCTTTGGCGGGAGAGCCCTGACTGAAGAGAATCTCAGCGCTGTAGCCAGTAGTCTTGAGCGCATCATTGAAGCGCATTTCATCCTGTATCCATCTTGGCTCGTTCTTAGTTGGTAGAACAATACCAATGTTGGTCTGTGCAAGTGAAAAACCTGCTATTGTAAAAACAAATACCACTACTAATACCCATAATAATGTCTTTTTCATTTTTATTTTTCTCCTTTTCTTTAGTTATTAGATATTTTTTAACATCTACTTTGAGATTTATTTACCTATCTGGATGTCTCTTAAGATTAAATATGGTTAAATAAATCTCGTTTTTCTTTCATTTTTTGGAATTGCATATCACCCCCCCCTTGTCAATTTTTTTTGGGATTTTTGGGATTTTCTAAAAGAAGTTAATAAGCTTAAGGTATTTCTCTGAACTCCCTCTCACTTTGATGATAGCATCGAGGCATAGATGAGGCAACAACTGTTTAAGGGCGAGAAATAACAAAGATAATAGTTTAGTTTTTCCAAAGCCCTATTTTATAGTATATCACATCCTCCCTACTGTCAACTTTTTGTATCTCGTGTGTATCTCGTGTTTTTTCTTCTAACTATCCCACTAAAGTTTACACTAACATCTTCTCGCTCGATTTTTTTAATCACTCTGCCTACGATAATATAATGCAGGTCGATATGTTCTGCTATACCTTTTAAGGTACAGCTATGGAGCGGGTGAAATGTCCCTCTTGTTTCCGCAAACTGATTAATTCTTTTTCTTAATTCAGGAAACTATCTATTAGAATATAACCATTTAAAGTTACATAATTATTGAGTTCGTCCCCTGTTATTTTTTATTTTATCTAAAATTCCTTAAAGATTCTGGCTAAAGATTCTCCGGGTGCTTTTAAGTCCAAATCTAAAAAATAACCAAAGGGAGTTTGCCATGTATTGAAACCCGCACTTTCTAATCGCTTTTCGGCATTATTAAATATTGTTTTTGTTATCTCCGGTTCAGCCTTACTTAAAGATAAATGAGCAAAAGAATGTAATACAATATTGTTTGTGTTATTCTTTTTAGCTGCCCATTTTAAATTTTTAATTAATTTAGTTTCAATTTTGTCAATTTTTTCTTCGTCTTCTTTTTCAACTTGAATAAATCCTACCAAAACATCTTCTATTTGCTTTTCTTCTTCATATTCTTCAACTGTTTCTAAAGTCTTCTTACTCGTTTTATAAGCAAATCTATCGGCATAAATCATTAATAGTTTCACATCTTGTATCCTCCTATTTATTAATTTCTATAAATTAAGTGACATAGTTAATTCCTCGCTTATTGTTTTTATAAAACTACGCTTTAGTATTTTGTACTTCTCTAAGTAATTAATTCTATTATTTCAAAGACCTAATCCCGTTAGATTATTCTTCTTCTTATTTTATATTTTCAACCAATTGTATTTTTACTCCATTTGGGTCGAGTACATATATAAATTTAATCGAAGGATTTGGTTGAAATGGTCCCGAATGTATGGGGATATTTTTTTTCTTCAATATCTCACTCAT
>DASRMF010000090.1:0-9238 GCA_035648055.1 Atribacterota bacterium | reverse complement strand
ATAATATTTTCTTTATTGTCTTTATTTTCTTTAGGCACGTTAGTTTGACTAAATCATAATTTTGTAATATACTAAATTTAGTTTTTTTATGATACTTATAATAAACGAGTAATTAAAAGTGGGAGATTTGGTTTTTTATTTTATGAAATTTGGTTAGAAGGTTAATCGTGCATAAAGATCAAAGAACAGAAGGCGAAAAAGACAGATTAAGGCCAGAAACAATAATAGTTGCGGGCTCTGCTAGATTGCCTGAGAATATTACTGCAAGGCATGTTTTTGGTTTTTTCGCTATAGAGCTTGAAATAGATCCCGTTGATTGCAAAATTGTAGATGTTTCTTGCACGATGTTACCTTCTTTAGGAAAAAAGATAGTTTATAACGCACTTTTAGGTAATGAAGTTGAAGAAGGGATTAAAGATGCTATAGAGCAATTAGAAAGGAGATTCTTTAGCGTAACAAAAAGAGCAGTTATAGCTGCTCTCGAAGATGCGTATAAATGGTATAAAAAATCCATAGAAGATAAAAAAGAATAATAACTTATTAATTTAAACTGCGCTATCCATTGATGTATGATAGCCTCGTACATCGGGCGTGGATACGATACCAGTGAGGACTACAGAAGTTTTTTAGGCCTTCTCTAGTTCAACAATTAGCGAAGAACACATAACTCAGCTGGTTATTCAAATATTGGATAGCAGGCTGGGTTTTTTTATTTCTAAAAAAGAATTGGCACAATATTTGCTCATTTATAGGTAGCAGGCAGGGGTAAACCAAGATGTTTGCCCGAAATAACATAAAGAAATTGTAGAGGTACGATGAATCGTGCCCACAGGAGCCAGAAGGCAAAAATAAAATATGTAGCATCACGGCGTTGCCGTGATAAAAGAAGAAGAGGTGATGCCCACGAGCATAATAATTAAAAAATAGAATTTTGAAGGTAGAAAGAATCCGATAAAGGCAAGCCATTGGTGACAATGGTACGCAAAGTCACGGATCTAAACTGATAAATCAGTTAGACAGCCGGGCTGCCGAAGATTTTACAGATATAAACAATCTCGGGTTCTAAGAAGGACGTGTAAGGCAAAGAATCAGAAAATGTGTCTTTGAACTTAAATGTTAACTTGAATTTTAAAAATTAAAAGAGAAAAAATAAAAAATAATAAGGAGTAAAATGAAATGAAAAAATTAATGATAATTTTATTAATAGGAATATTGACTTTAGGATTGAGTGGAGTGGTGTATGCTGATAATCAAACCATTCAGGTCACAGTCGCAACCGCGGTATCGATTACCACACCGCCTAGTGCTCTTGAGGATACAGATATCATATCTGTCGGGGATTGGACGGATGTAACCAAGACGATTGTAATAGGAGCCAATTGTCCCTATGATGTTGTGGTTAAGCTTACAGATTCCGCGTATCCATCCGGAGAAACAACACCGGACGTTTGCATGACTGCTACAACTGATCCCTATACAGACCTAGGTGAAGCGTTCGCTCTTGGTTACTATGTTACTGGCGGTACTGCTACCAGCACAGATGCCACGATGCTTGATAATACACCAATAACCAGTTCTGATGTAACATTCGTAAGTTGTCCCACGGATGTAGAGGACGGCGAGGATACCTTAGGAATAAAGTACACGCAGACTATTGCTATGTCCGATCCTTCATATCACACTACAGGTGCCCAACTAACCTACCAAATTAAACTCACCTGGACAGCATCAGCTGATGTAGCATAAACTAAAATTAGCGTAGTTATGTGGGAAGCGTCACCGAGATTAAAATCCAAAGTGGCGCTTCCTTTTATCTTTAATTTAACCTTATAATTTGAAAGGGATAGACTTTATAGGATATTCAGAAGAGGAGGTGCATTGTGGTTATAGATATAGTTAAAAGGAAACTTTTTATAGTTATTGCAGTTATATTTTGTAGTCTGTATTTGATCGGAACAGTAGTTCATGCTGGTTTTGGAGTATCTCCAGCAAGTTTTATATCTGACTTACCTGAATCTGGAACTTTTTCAACGACGGTGAAAAATATTGTGGATAGCGATATTCATATATCTATTATTCCAGCTGGATTAAAATTGAGTTCCGAAGGGGGAGTTAGGGCTCAAGATTCTCAAAAGGATCTGGAGGTAGCGGCTAAGATATTTCACCCTGAACCTGCCAGCTTTGTGCTGGCTCCACAAGAGTCAAGAGAGATAACCATAAGTGTAACTCCAGCAGAAGATGCTAAGGGTGGAATTTATGGGACAATATTAGTGGTTTCCGAACCCCCAAAATTAGAGGGTAGTGGAGTGATTAATGTTTCACGGATTGCTATACCGGTATTATTTGCCCTGCCTGGTCCTTTTAATAAAAGTGGCAAGGTAACAGAGATAAACATATCTCAGGAGGAGATTGGGGCACCAATTGAGGTGAAGGTTATGTTTGAAGATACTGGGAATGTCCATTTTCGTGTTACAGGAGAGGCCTTCATTGAAAATCAAGAGGGTATAGAGATAGCTCACTTATCTCTGGGAACACATACGGTCATACCACCGGGGGATGACCGACTCTTTTCGGGGAATTGGCAATCGGAAGGATTAGCTGTTGGAGATTACACAGTGAGAGCAGAGATGCAAATAGAGGATGGACCAGCGATAGAATCAAGTAAAATTTTTCATGTCGTCTCTACTGATAAGATTCTACAATTAGATGGAGAAATATCAGATTTCTCAGTGACCAAAGTGGCTAAGAATAAACCAATTAACTTCGGATTGGTATTTTATAATAAATCAAATGTAGAGCTTTTACCAGAAGGGGAAATAAAGATCAAAGATTCAAATGGTGATACAATTACAACTATTCCTATTGAGGCAAAAGAGAAGATAACTCCTAAAAGCAGTGGTGAATTAAGGGCTGTTTTAGATAAGGGATTGCCTCAAGGTGAGTATATTGCAGAAGCAATAATAAATTATGGACTTTCACAATATAACGAAATGAGGACGGCCAAAGCTCAGGTTAAATTTACTGTTTTAGAAAAGATACCGGTTATTGCCGGTGAGATATCAAGTTTTACCATAGATTCCATAAAATCCGGAGAAGCAGTAGTACCTCAGTTGTTCTTTAAAAATACTGGAAATACTGAATTTACCGTAGAAGGATTAATTGAATTAAAAAATAGTGCTGGAAAGACAGTAGGGCAGATACCGGTTAATAAGATTGAATTAGCTGGAAAAGAAGAGAAGAGATTAGGGGGTAATTGGAGCGGGACCTTACCGGTGGGATTATATAAAGCGGTAGTTGCCTTAATTTATGGTGGAGATAAGATGGTGAGCGGTGAGGCATCGTTTTTGGTGAAATAAATAGTAGGGGCACAATTCATTTCATTGTGCCCCTACAAAAACATAAAATAGTAATACAGTAAAAGAGGAATACAAGAAGGGTAGATTCCCATTCCCCGATCAGGTCGAGGACAGGTTTCATGGGAATGACAGAGAGTATAAAGGAGTGAAGGTGAGGTGATAAAGGAAAAAGCTATCAATGCGTTAAAAGATGGATGGTTTATTAAGGCAGGGCTGTTAGTCCTGCCTTTTCTTGCCCCCTTGGTTTTTTATCCCTGGGCTACTACTTTCACTATTACTAAAAATACGGTAGTTGAAATTATCATATTTTTAGTTGGTGGTCTCTGGATAATTAAACAATTAGAAAAAAAAGAGGACACTCTTTTAAAATCTCCCTTAAATTTACCTATTCTAATTTTTTCCCTTACTATTTTAATCTCCTTGTTTCAGACTAATAGCCTATATGATAGTTTTAATGAATTAGCTCTTTGGGGCAGTTACCTTCTTTTATATTTTATAGTTATCTCTTCAATTAAGGATAAAAAATGGATTTCTATTATCTTAACTACAATTTTTTTAGCCGCCTCTATAGCAGCAGTTTATTGTATATTTCAATTCTATGGTCTTGATTTTTCATTCTGGAGGAAGATAGGAGGAAGGGGTAGTCTCTTTTCTACCTTTGGTAATCCTAACTATTTAGCTGGGTATTTAGCAGCTGTTATTCCGCTTGTCTTTGTGTTGTTTTGCTTACAGAAAGTTAAATTTAAGAAGATTATTTTAGAATTAATTATTGCTCTTTTATATGCCAGTCTATTAATGACTCTCTGTCGGGGAGCATGGATGGGCCTTTTTATTTCAGTAGTGGTTATGTTAGGAGCTATCTATTTTTTTAAAAGAAGCGAATTAACATTCTTTCGAAAAAATAAAAATTGGATTGTCAGTCTAATTTTAATATTATTAGTAATTTCAATAGTTTACTCTACACCTAATCCCCTTAATCCGGAGAAAATAAGTGTAACTCAAAGGGTTGCCGCTACCATTGAAGAGGGTAGTTCCTCAATGCAATGCCGTTTTCTTATCTGGCTGAGCAGCTTAGAGACTATTCGCCAATCTCCAATCTTAGGCAAAGGTATTGGTACCTATGGAATTAATTTTCCTTTATCCCAGGGAATAGTATTAGAAAAAGAAAGATACAAAAAATATATCCCTTATACTAATAAATCAATCAATGCTCATAATGATTATCTGCACATAGGGGGAGAAATTGGAATTATAGGTTTGGGGGCTTTTTTGTGGGTAATATTCGCTTTTTATAAGAATATTTTAAACGGTTTGTTAAGGTCGCAAAATAGAGAGCGAATATTTTTACTTATAGGATTTATAGGCGGGGTTACCGCCTTACTTGCTCATGCCTTATTCAGTTTTCCCTTTCATATTATTTCCAATGGGATGCTCTTCTGGCTGATTTTAGGTCTATCGGTAGTGATTGTTAAGGGGTCGGAAAAAGTTAAGGAAAGCAATGATGAGGAATTTTTAGATGATAAAGGAGATAAAAAGAATAATTTAGAAAAATATAATATATTTAGAATATTTAAAGAAAATATATTGCTAAGAAGGTTCATTCAGATAGGGATAGTGGTAATAGTAATATTAGTGGTGATGATAAAAATAAATTGGTATCGTGCTGATATTTATCTGAAAAAAGGTGAAATGTTAATGCAGACGAAGAATTATTTAGTGGCAGTGGAGGAACTGGAAAAATCGAGAAAACTTAACCCGTATAATGGTAAAAATTATCTGCCTTTAGGGGTTACCTATAATAATTTAGGTCGTTATGATGAAGCAGTTATGGCTTTTAAAGAGGCGGAGAAGAATTGGATAACTCAAGAACTTTATAATGGTTTAGGATATGCTTATCTTAAATTAGGTGATTTAGAAAAAACAGAAGAAGCTTATCAAAAAAATATTTATATGTTTCCCAATATTACCGATGCTTATCTGAATTTAGCTAATGTGTATGTCTTGCAAGCAGAGAAGGATTTATCCGAGGGGAAGATAAATTTAGCTGAAAAGAAGTTAGACAAAGCCTTTTTAATATATGAGCAGGGAATGGTTTTTGATAAGGAATTTTTGTTACCAGCTAGATTAATCAAGGGTTATCAGGGAGTAGCCGTTGAGAAAGTAGCTCTAAATAGTGAAGAGATAAATAGTTCAGGATTATTAGTCAGAGAAGAGAGATCAGCTAATGGTGAAATGGTTATGGGGAATCCTTATAATTCTCGATACTTTTATAATCCTCAAGATTTCTCTATTTTAGATATTTTATCTCCCTGGGCTCCTCCGGGGAAACCGCTCTACTTTAAAAGTTTCTTTTACGGAGAAGATAATATTAAAAAAAATTTGAGTGCTTTTTTGGAAGTGGAAGATGGAGAGGGCAATTCTATAGCCTCTTTAGAGATGAATAAAAATGAGGAAAATATATTTTTTAAACCAACGGAAGATGGCACAATGCATTGTGCCCCTACAATATGGGGTGGATTATTGAAAGAAGGATTACCTGAAGGTGAGTATAAAGTTATACTAAAGCTAAAGGATGGGGAGAGAGAAATTGCAGAAACAGAGAAGAGATTCAGGATTTACGAGGAACAGGAAATATCAGGAAGGATTATAGAGTTTTTTGTGCCCCAGGCTAAAGTCGGAGAGGCAATTATTCCTAAGATTATTTTTAAAAATCAATCGATAGAAATTTTACCGGTTTGGGGATTTTTTAAGGTAATAAATAATAAAGGGCAAGAGATAGCCAATGTTATTATAGATAAAGTAGATGTTTCAGTATCTGGTGATGGAGAATTGGAAGTAAGCTGGCAGCCAGAAAAGAGATTAACAGTTGGTTTATACAAAGCAGAAGTAATTGCTATTTTTGGAAAAGACCAGGCCGACCACAGGGAGAGTTTATTTTTAGTAACAAAATAAATAGAAAATATGAGGGCATATTGTATCGCAATTCCCGTGTTGTAGGGGCACAATTCATTGTGCCCCTACAGAAAAACAAAAAGAAAGGCGTATACTTTTACGCCCCTACAGGGAATTGTAAAAGATGCGTATAGAATTGGTTCGTGATATAAAAGAGCTAATAGGAGAAGGTATTTTGGTAAAAGAAAGACTGAAATTAATGGTTTTTATAGGATTATCTTTTCTTTTTTTATTGACAGGAGAGGCCAATGCTCAATTGGGGATAAATGTTTCTCCTTTGATGATTTATAAAGAAGTAAGCGTTAGCGATGATCTTATTTCTACTACAATTACTAATTTAGAAAATTACCCTTTAGAGATTATCACTTCTTTAGCCGGTTTATCGCATAACTTAGAAGGAAAGATTGAGATTTTAGAAAATAAGGAAGAAATAGAAAAAGCAACAAAAATGTTTAATCTTGCACCTTCAGATAGAAAGTTTATTCTGGCACCAGGAGAGAAGAGAAAGATAAATCTCAAAGTAAATATTCTTCAAGCCCAGAATATAAAACCATCAGGAGCAGCTTATGGTGTGCTGCTGTTTAGTAGTCAACCTTTGGAAAATAAAAGTAAGATTTTGCTTAATGTGACTCGAGTTGGGGTAGCTATGTTGATTACCCTGCCAGGAGATAAGATAACAAAAGGGGAAATAACTCAGGCTTATCTTGCTCAGGCTGGAGCGGGAGAAGAGATTGATTATGTCCTAAAGTTAAAAAATAGCGGAAATGTCCATTTTACTCCTTTGTGGGGAGAAGTAATAGTTAAAAATAAAAAAGAAAAAGAAGAAGGCAGATTCTTTATCCAACCACGTATTTGTCTGCCTGAGAGAGAATGTTATCTAAGGGCTAAAGGGGTAAGCAGTAATCTGCAGCCAGGGGAGTATACAGTTAGTGGAGTAGTGGAAATAGAAAAAGGAAAAGAGATAAAAATAAGGGATATACCTTTTACTATAGGTGCATCTTATGCTTTAATTCAACCAAAAGGAGAATTGTCTGATTTAGAGGATAGGAAAGTGGTGCAGAAAAAACCGATTGATTTTGATTTTGCTTTTACCAATAAGGGGAATATTGATTTAAATCCTATCATTAGTTTAGAGGTCAGAGAAGATGAAGGCAAAGGTAAATTAATACGAGAAATTTTTTTTCAGGATAAAAAGGTTAATGTTGGTGAGAAGAAAGATTATTCGATAATTATAAAGGGTTTACCTGTGGGGAATTATGCTGTAATAATAAAAGCAGAGTATAGTGAACCTGAGTATGGAGGGATAAGGGTAGCAAAGGCGGAAGCTTTGCTGGAGGTTATAGAAAAAGAATTAGTTATAAAAGGAGAGGTTACTGACTTTAGTATAGAAATAGTTGAAGCTGGAAATAGAATTAAAAGTAAGATATCTTTTAAAAATACTGGTAATACTGAATTCACCGTAGAGGGATTGATTGAATTAAAGAATAGTGCCGGGAAGACAGTAGGACAGATAGCGATTAATAAAATAAATATTTTAGAGGGAAAGGAAAAAAGTATAGAAGAATTTTGGAAAGGGAGTTTGCCGGTTGGGTTGTATAAGGCTGAATTAACCTTAGTTTATGGAGAGGGAAAGATGGTGAGCGGTGAGGCATCGTTTTTAGTAAAATAGAAAGAAAGGGCGTATGCAATAGGCCCCTACAAAAACAAAAATAACAACGCCTAATAAAATATGTAAGGGCAGACCTTGTGTCTGCCCATGAAAGACGAAAGGCAATAAAACAGGAAGGGCACAATTCATTGTGCCCCTACAGGAGCTAATAATGAAAAATAATGGACAAATAAATTTTAAAAGAAATATTGTTTTACTTTTAGTAATAGCTTTTATTATTATAAATGTAACTTTTTGTTATAGTGAAGTATTTGCCTTTAGTTTTACGACTTCCGATTCTACCGGTCCAATGACAGTGGATTTTGGCTCGGTAAGTCCTGATGAACCTGCAGTTGCTATACCTCACTGTGCAGAAATTCTAATAGTCACTACCAGTGGAACCTGGGATTTACAGGTTAAAGCCAATAGTGATTTTACTGATACTTCGGTTACCCCAAACAAGACCTTTCCTATAAGCAGATTGTCCTGGGCTTTTCATCCGGAAACTACCAGTGCTTATACTCCGGCAGTAACCACAACCACTCCTGATTGGACTCCTTTTCAGATCACTACTAATAATATAGTATTATCAAATCAACCAGCCACTTCTTCAGAAGGAGTAATCATTGATTTAGATTATAGATTAAAAGTTGAGTGGAGTGATTCACCCGGTAATTACCAGGCTACCTTAACTTATACTGTAACTGCTGGTAATCTGAATATTTCCTATGCTGACCCCAATCCTTTTTCTCCTGATAATGATGGTACCAGAGATACTACCAATATTTATTATATGCTAAATGAGGCATATACAATTAATGCCTGGATAGAAGATACAGGCGGAGTGAATGTTCATACATTAATTACCGGTAGTGATGAGACTTTGGGCTGGCATAGCCTTCCCTGGGACGGAAATTATAATCCAGACACTCAAGAAGCAATAGAGGACGGACAGTATAAATATGTTATTCAGAATGCAGTAGGGGGAGAATATTTAGCTGCCGGTGTAGTGGTAGTAGATACTTCTGCTAAATCTATAGTAGGGGGACAAATAACCGAGGGAGATCCTGCAGTTGGCTTGAATAATGCTACTGTTCAATTATATGATGCTGCCGGTAGAGAGCTTTATACTTCTACTTCCTCAGATATAAATGGGAATTATAGTATTAATGGAGTAGCAATGGGATATTATTATGTGCGAGCCAGTAAAGAGAATTATTATCCGCGAAGTACAGAGACATTTTACGTTCCTGCTTTTACTACTACTGAAGATTCAACTTTT
>DASRMF010000089.1:0-8215 GCA_035648055.1 Atribacterota bacterium | reverse complement strand
GATACTATTTTTCTATCCAGGGCATCATGCTTCGCAGTTTTTTTCCCACTTTTTCTATAAGAAAATTAGCTTCTTTATTGCGCATTGCTCTAAAGTAAGGTCTCCCCACCTGATTCTCGATAAGCCAATCTTTGGCAAATTCTCCGTTTTGTATTTCTGTCAATACCTTTTTCATTTCCTTTCTTGTTTCTTCAGTTACAATTCTCTTTCCCACCTTTAAATCTCCATATTCAGCAGTATTACTGACACAATCCCGCATATGAGTAATCCCACCTTTGTAGATTAAATCCACAATTAATTTTAATTCGTGAAGACATTCAAAATAGGCAATTTCCGGTTGATAACCAGCCTCTGTCAAAGTATCAAAGCCTGCTTGAATTAAGGCAGTTACACCACCACAAAGCACTGCTTGTTCTCCAAAAAGATCGGTTTCAGTTTCTTCTTTAAAGGTAGTTTCAATAACGCCAGCCCGGGTTCCGCCTATTGCCCAAGAATAAGCTAAAGCAATATCTTTAGCATTTCCGGAGTAATCCTGAAATACAGCAATTAAATTAGGTACGCCCTTTCCGTCAACATACATTTTACGAAGCATTTGACCGGGGCTCTTGGGAGCCACCATAATTACATCAACATCCTTCGGTGGAACAATTTGGCCAAAATGAATACTAAATCCATGAGAAAACATTAAGACATTACCTTCTTTTAAATTTTTTTCTATTCCATCTTCAAAATATACCCGTCTCTGTATTTCATCAGGGATTAAAATCTGTATTACATCCGCCTTTTTAGCTGCTTCAGCAACACTCAGTACCTTTAGGCCATCTTTTTTAGCCAACTCTATAGATTTGCTACCTTCGTATAACCCTACAACAACATCAATTCCACTATCATTTAAATTAAGAGCCTGCGCTCTCCCCTGACTGCCATATCCAATTACAGCTACCATCTTACCTTCTAAAAATTCTTTTTTTACATCCTTGTCATAATAAATCTTAGCCATTTTTTTAATACTCCTTTTTATTTTGATTTTTTGTCTAATTTTTAAAACCGATCAGTTTTACACATTACTCTTATTATTCTTAAACAATCTATTTTATATTTTGAAAAAATTGTTTATCCGGCTTGCTTTTTTAACCCAGAAGTAGTACCGCTCCCCCTGGATAGGGCAATTTTCCCGGTCCGAACAACTTCTTTTAAGCCAAAAGGACGTAATAGTTCGATCAGGGCATTAATCTTATCCTCAGTGCCGGTAGTTTCAATAGTTACTATCTGACTATTTACATCAATTATATTAGCTCTAAAAATATCTACCGTTTGAATTATCTCCGAGCGAGCGGGTAAGGAATTAGTATTTACTTTGATTAAAGCTAATTCTCTTTCAACTGAATTTTGAGGAGAAATATCTTTAACTCTAATCACATCAATCAATTTATTTAGCTGTTTAGTTATCTGTTCCAAAACTCGTTCATCTCCTTTGACCACAATAGTCATCCTGGAAATACCAGTTTCTTCAGTATGACCAACCGCCAGACTCTCAATATTAAAACCACGACGAGTAAATAAACTGGCTACTCTCGCCAAGACACCGGGATAATCTTTCACTAAAACTGCTATAGTATGTCTCATTATTATTCAACTCCTATCATTTTAGATATAGGTGAACCTGGAGCCACCATAGGAAATACATTTTCTTCTTTAGGAATAAGACAATCAATTAAAACAAATCTATTTAAAGAAATAGCTCTTTCTAAAGCAGGATATAATTCTTGTTTTTTATTCACTCTTATTCCCGTCCCCCCATAAGCTTCAACTAACTTTACAAAATCTGGATTGCCATTTAAAGTAGTTTCCGAATATCTTTTATTAAAAAATAATTCCTGCCATTGTCTTACCATTCCCAAATAACCATTATTCATAATAATCACTGTAATAGCTAAATTATTATTCATAGCGGTTGCTATTTCTTGTTGGTTCATTTGAAAACTGCCATCCCCTGAAATACAAATGACTGTTTTTTCAGGACAACCCATCTTTGCACCAATAGCAGCAGGGAAACCATATCCCATTGTCCCTAAACCTCCTGAAGAAATAAAACTACGAGGTTCAGTATATTGGTAATGCATTGCAGCCCACATTTGGTGTTGCCCCACACTGGTAACAATTATGGTATTATCCTTAGCAATTTTATTAATTGTTTCCATAATATATTGTGGTTTTAGCTCTTCGTTGTTAATATATTTTAAGGGATATTTTCTTTTAAAATCTTTTATCGTATTTAACCACTCTGTTTCTTTCTTTTTAAGAACATATTTATTTAATTTTTCTAATATATTCTTGATATCACCTATAATTGGAATGTTTACCAAAGTATTTTTCCCTACTTCAGCCGGATCAATATCAATATGAATTATCTTGGCTTTCAAAGCAAATTCATCTAATTTTCCGGTAATTCGATCATCAAATCTTACTCCTAAAGCAATAATTAAATCAGCATCACTAATAGCATAATTTGCATAAGCAGTGCCATGCATGCCTAACATTCCCAAAGATAGAGTGTGAGTTTCGGGGAAAGAGCCTAAACCCATTAAAGTTGTAGTAACCGGAATATTAGCTTTAAGAGCTAAATCTCTTAATTCTGAAGAAGCATTTGAGGAAATTACTCCTCCTCCCGCATAAATAACCGGCTTTTTTGCATTTTTTATTTCTTGTACTGCTGCTTTAATTTGTTTAACATTTCCACTAAAAGTTGGTTTATAACTATTTAGACTAATGCTTTCAGGGTATTTAAACTCAGTTTGCGCTAATTGAATATCCTTGGGTAAATCTATTAGTACTGGCCCGGGTCTTCCTGTGCGGGCAATATAAAAAGCTTCCTGTATAATCCTGGCCAAATCTCTTACATCTCTTACCACATAATTGTTTTTTGTAATTGGTAAGGTAATACCGCTAATATCTACTTCCTGAAAAGCATCGGTCCCAATTAAACTGGTAGACACCTGACCGGTAAATGCTACCAAAGGAATAGAATCAAGGTGTGCATTGGCCAAGCCGGTTACCAAATTAGTAGCTCCCGGTCCGGAAGTAGCCATGCACACCCCCACTTTACCGGTAGCACGGGCATACCCGTCAGCAGCATGAGCTGCTCCTTGTTCATGTCTGGTAAGTATGTGTTTTATAGAGGTTTCGCTATAAAGAACATCATATAGAGGCATTATTACCCCACCTGGGATGCCGAATATTACTTTTACACCTTCCTTTTTTAAACATTCTACTACTATTTGCGCTCCAGTTAATCTCATGTAACTCATCTCCTTTCTATAATTTGAATAAGTTATCTGACCATTTTCCAAGTTTCATTTTATTTTTGCATATAAAAAGACCCCAGCAAATAAATCCATTTTGTTAGTTAAACAAAAGGGACCTATCCGCTGGGGCATTTTCTTCCCACGGTGTAATGCTAACCTTTAAGGTATTAGCATTTTATGCCACTCGGTCCAGACTCTAATCAGAATTGATTAGACGGAACCCTAGACATACTCCCAAAAAACAAAAAAACTTCCATCTTTATCTTAGTCCATAAAGACTAAAATAGGGACGAAAGTTATTCGTGGTACCACCCTAATTCAGTAAAGATAATAAATATCTTTACCCTCATTAGATTGTGTATAACGCTTTTAGCGTCATAGGCTACTTTGGAGTTTCACCTATGATATTTGAAGGCGAGATTTTCGGTGGGCTTATGCTGCCAATTCACACCAACCATTGGCTCTCTTTAGCAATTTTAGCCTACTTACTTTTCCTTCTAATTTTTACTTTTTTTTATTTAAAATACAGTCTATAACAATTAATTTTAAATGTCAAATAAAATAGCAAAAAATTTTGATGAATTTTTTGCTATTATTTATTATATTTCTAACCTTGGAGTAACACTTATTGTAATTAATTTTTTATTTTTGCGGACATTGCCTTAATATGTAGGGGTGTGGTACCACAACAACCAACAATTAAATTTAATCCT
The DNA here is from genome assembly GCA_035648055.1 of Atribacterota bacterium. Taxonomy (GTDB): domain Bacteria; phylum Atribacterota; class Phoenicimicrobiia; order Phoenicimicrobiales; family Phoenicimicrobiaceae; genus Sediminicultor. The sequence goes on along the minus strand of DASRMF010000089.1, from coordinate 4,197 downwards.
AATTTAACAAATTTTTCAGTATAATCAGCCATTATTTTTGGCGATGCAGGATATACTACTTTTCCTTCAAGTAGCTCAGGCATCCCCGCATTAGGATCAACCATTAAATAAGTCTTACTTACCTTCTTCATTATTTTCAAGACTTTATATAAAACTTCCGGACCGGTTCCACAATTAGCTCCTACTCCATCTGCTCCTTCATTTTCAAGAACTGTCACTGCTCTTTCCGGGTCAACTCCATATATAGTCTTTAAATTTTTATCAAAAGTCATCGAAGCAATCACCATTAAATCGGTGTTTTCTTTTGTGGCCTTTAAGGCGGCTTTAATCTCCTCAAAATCATAAAAAGTTTCTAAAATTATTAAATCTACGCCTGCTTTCTCCAAACTTCCTTCTTTTATTTTCTTTACTATTTAAGATATACGGTATAATAATTTATAGTTTATGAATAAAAATCCCGCTGCGCAGTTTTGGTTCAAACCAGGTCGATTTGGGAGGCATTAGCCTTTCTGCATCAGCTACTTTCATCAATTCTTCTATAGAAGTGGGAAACAAGGAAAAAGCCACTTTCATCCCTGCTTTTACTCTTTTCTCTAATTCCTCTAAACCCCTTATTCCTCCAACAAATTCTATTCTCTGGTCTGTTCTGGGGTCTTTTATCTCCAAAATAGGGGTAAGCAAATTATTTTGCAGTATCGATACATCAAGACTGTCTACTACATCATCTTCATTAAAAGTTCCTGGTTTTGTAGTTAATTTATACCAGGAATTATTCAGATACATTCCAAAAGTATGTTTTGCTTCAGGTCTATATGGATCTTCTCTTTTATATTCTTCAATCTCAAATTTCTCGGAAACTTTTTTAAAAAACTCCTCCTCGGTACTCCCGCATAAATCGGCTACTACCCGATTGTAGTCCATAATATATAGTTCGTCATGTGGAAAAAGGACAGACAGAAAGTAATTAAACTCTTCTTTCCCGGTATAATCTTTAAACTCTCCTCTTCTCTTCAACCCTACTTTAGTCGCTGCTGCTGCCCGATGGTGACCATCTGCAATATAAAGATAATCAATCTTGGCAAAGGATTCTATTAATTGCTGAATTGTTGATTTATCATCAATTACCCAGCAGGTATGAGTGATTCCATCCTCTGAAGTAAAGTCATATACCGGTTCTTTTTCTTTAGTCCATTTGCTTACAACTTGATTTATTTCATCTTTTGCTTTGTAAGTAAGAAAAACCGGACCGGTATTGGCATCAGTAAAATCAATATGATTCATGCGGTCCTTTTCTTTATCTTCCCGGGTATTCTCATGTTTCTTAATTTTCCCTTTGAGATAATCATCAATAGAAACACAGACCACCAATCCGGTTTGAGCCCTTCCTTTCATTATCTGTCTATAAATATAGATCTTCTCCTGCTCATCCTGTAAATACACTCTTTCCTTAATCAACTTATTAAGATTTTCGCTGGCTTTTTCGTACACCTTTTGGTCATAATGCTCTACGGAGGAGTCTAAATCTATCTCTGCTTTATTAACGTGAAGGAAGGAATAAGGATTGTCTTTTACTAATTGGCGAGCTTCTTCACTATTTAGAACATCATAAGGCGGTGATGCTACTTTGGTCACTAACTCCGGTTGAGGTCTGAAAGCTTTGAATGGTTTGATTATTGGCATTTTTTTCTTCCTTTTTACTTAAAAATTATCTTTAATAATAGAAATAATCTCGGCTCCGATTCTCTTTTGGGCTTCCTTGGTAGATGCTCCGATATGGGGAGTGACTGAAATTTTTTCATGTCTTATCAGCTCTAAATTCTGGGGAGGTTCTTCGGGAAATACATCAATCCCCGCTCCGGCAATCTTCCCGGAATTTAAGGCCTCCAGCAAAGCTGCCTCATCTACCACACTCCCCCGGGCACAATTAATAAGAAACGCTCCATCTTTCATTTTGGTAAATTCTGCTTTACCAATCACGGGAGATTTATCTTTATTTCCCGGTACATGCAAGGAGATAAAATCCGAATCAGCCAGAAGTTCATCCAGGGAAACAAAAGAATATTCGGGACATTCTTTGGCTGGTCCCAAGATATCATTATAGATAACCTTCATCTCTAACGCCTTCGCCTTTTTAGCTAATTCTCTTCCGATTCTACCAAATCCTATAAGCCCTAAAGTTTTACCGGAAAGCTCTATCCCTTTATACTGTTTTTTATTCCATTTAACTTCTCTCATAGTAACATTGGCAATTCCAATAAACCGAGCCAGGCAAAACATATGCCCCAAAGTCAATTCTGCCACAGCTGAACTGCTTGCCTTGGGAGTATTTCTTACTTTTATCCCTTTCGATTCAGCATAAGTTACATCTATATTATCCACTCCAACTCCACCTCGAATAATCAGCTTTAAATTTCCGGTTTGTAGGGCAGAATCGATGATCTCTTTTCTGACATTGGTAGCAGAACGCACTATTATTACATTAAAATTCTTCACCTGTTCTTTTAACTCTTCGGGTTCAAAGAACTGTTCTATTACTTCATGTCCCAAACCCTTTAGGGTTTGAACAGCACCTTTATCCATTCCATCAGTTACTAATATTTTTAACATCTTCATCTCTCCTTATAATCCTAATATCTCATCAATATTAGAAAGAAGCTCTTTAATATCGTTAAGGGTAAGTTCAGCCATGTGGGCTATTCTAAAGGTCTTCTCTTTTAGTTTTCCATAACCATTAGAAATCATAAAACCTCTTTCGCCTAAAGCCTTGTTTAAATCACCTACACTAATTTCTCTGCTATTCTTTACACAGGTTACGGTATTAGAGGCAAATTCTTCCTGAGCAAAGAGAGCAAATTTATCTTTTGCCCAGGTCCTGACATAATCAGCCATCTGGGTATGGCGGTCAAAACGATTATCCAGTCCTTCTTCTAATATCTTATCCAATTGATAATCCAGGGCAAACATATGGGAAAGAGAAGGCGTAGAAGGATATTGATAATCTTTCTTTTTAATATACTCATAGATCTGTAACAGATCAAAGTAAGTCCCTCTAAATTTAACTTTTCTGGCTGCCTCCAGGGCCTTTTCCGATATAGAACAGAGAGATAAGCCGGGAGGTAAACCCAAACACTTCTGGCTGGAGGTTATACAGATATCGATTCCCCACTTATCTACTTCTATCTTAGCTCCACCTAAAGAACTTACCGCATCTACGCAGAATATTACTTCTGGATATTTTTTCATCACCTCAGCAATCTCTCCTACTGGATTCATTATGCCGGTTGAGGTTTCATTATGGGTTACAGTGATGAGGTCATATTTACCAGTAGCTAAAACTTGATCTACTTGTTCCGAAAGATTAGGGGTACCCCATTCTACTTCAAATTTATCAGCAGGCACATTATTATCTTCTGCCATAGCAAACCAGCGGTTACCAAAATTACCACAAGAAAATACTGCGGCTCTTTTTTGAGTACAGGAACGAACAGTTCCTTCCATCAGGCCGCTGCCGGAAGAGGTAGACAATAGAATCTCATTTTGGGTATACATCAGCTTTCTTAGTTTATCACTGATGTTTCTCTGCAGAGTTGAAGCCTCTTTGGTCCGGTGACCAATCATGGGAGTAGCCATCTTTTGCAGGACATCTTCAGTAACGTGGGTAGGTCCGGGAATAAAAAGTTTTTTGTACATTTTCTTCTCCTTATTTTAATTTATTTTTAATAAATTTTAAAATATAAAAAAATCCCTTGCCATCATTGATCACTATCCTTGCCAATACTAGCTGGGACTGATAATCTTTTTTCGATACTGCACTCTACCCAATACAATAAAACTCCCATTTATCGAATGACTTTTTTATTGTACTATATTTTATTTGTATTAATAACTTACTTAATTTAACAAATAATAACTATTTCGTCAAGTGATTTTTTTGCACAAAGTATATTTTTAAAATCCTTTTTATTTGCTTTGGGTCATTGTCTATTTCTTTTTCCCAAACAATCTTTCTATAAGTAATTTATAACCATCGGCCCCATAATTTAAACACTTTTTTACTCTGCTAATAGTAGCTGAACTTGCTCCCGTTTTATGGGCAATCTCTTCATAGGTAGAGCCCTCATTTAACATTCGGGCTACTTCAAGCCTCTGGCTAAATTCCTTAATTTCATTGATGGTAGCTAAATCTTCAAAAAAACT
>DASRMF010000088.1:0-11564 GCA_035648055.1 Atribacterota bacterium | reverse complement strand
GCCAACGAAATTTCCCAAAAAATGATTGAAGGGTAGAGGAGGAAATAAGAATGTTGATAATCGGAAACGGAACAGTTCTTACTTTTGATAAAGATTCCCGGGTTATCTCTAATGGTGGAGTAGTAATCGAGGAAGAGAATGTTGTTGCTATCGGGAAGACGGAAAAATTAATTTCAAAATATCCTGAAGCTGAATATAAAGATGTCCAGGGTAAGATAATAATGCCGGGGATGATTAACACCCATATGCATCTTTATAGCACTTTTGCCCGAGGTATGGACCTTAAAACCGACCAGCCTCCTAAAAATTTTGTAGAGATTTTAGAAAAATTATGGTGGAGACTAGATAAAACTCTAAATGAAGAAGATATATATAGTAGTGCTATTTATGCTCTTTTAGATTGTGTTAAAAAAGGAACTACCACTATTTTTGACCATCACGCCAGCAGTAACCTTATCGACGGTAGTTTAGATATAATTACTGAAGCAGTCCGTCAGAGCGGTATTCGAGCTAATCTATCTTACGAGATTTCTGATCGGGATGGTCATGAAAAGGCTTTAGATGGAATTAGAGAAAATGAACGATTTATAAAAAAGGTGCGGCAAGAAGGTAATAGCTACTTGGGAGGAATGATCGGACTTCATGCTTCTTTTACTTTGAATAACGAGACCTTATCTGAAGCGGCTGCCCTGGCAGATGAGCTGGAAGTGCCTTTTCATATCCATGTCGCAGAAGGAATAGCCGATTTTTATGAAAGCAAAACCCGGGGCTATAAAGGAGTAGCAGAACGATTAAATCGTTTTCATATCTTGCGACCCGGTACTTTAGCTATTCATGGGGTTCATCTTCAGGAAGAGGAATTGGAAATTTTAAAGAATAATGACAGTTATTTAATTCATAATCCTGAGTCCAATATGGGTAATGCCGTGGGTGCGGCTCCAATCAAGGCTGCCATGGATAAAGGCGTAACAGTAGGTTTAGGAACTGACGGTTATACTTCTGATATGTTTGAAAGTATTAAAGTGGCTAATCTCTTACAAAAACACGAGTTACATAATCCTCAGGCCGGTTGGGAAGAAGTCTTTCAGATGGCTTTCCAGAATAACCGTGAGATAGCCACTAGATTTTTTGGTGAAACTTTGGGAGTCCTCCAGGCAGGAGCTCCAGCTGATATTATAGTGGTAAATTACTATCCACCTACTCCAATTACCAGTGAAAATGCTTATTTTCATATTTTATTCGGCATAAGCGGAGATATGGTCGATACCACTATGGTCGGTGGTAATGTATTAATGGAGTATCGGGAAATAATCGGTTTAGATTATGAAAGAATTGTCAGAAGAGTAAAAGAACAAGCAGAAGATTTTTGGAAACGATTTTAAAAAAAATATTTTAAATTTTTTTTCAAAATTTACTTGACATTATAAAAAATATAAGTATAATTACACAGTGTATAATAATTAATTGATTGAATGAATACTAAACTAAAGCAACAAACAACAAAACAATCTTTTTCATAATTATACCTCCTTTACAGGCTCGTTTTGTTAATAGCAAAGCGAGCCTTTTATTTTTTTCTGCAAAAAAGAGGATTTTTGTAAGTAGTTATAGAATTATATAATATATCTAACTTTGTAAATTAAAAAATTTAATCAAAGGAGAAAATTATAAAAAAGAAGATAAGCCTTTTCATAATTTTAATAATTGTTTTAAGTATATTCTTCTGGATAAACAGTTTTTCAGTAGATGGCAAGTTTTACGTAGTCAAGGACAAAGAGGGAAGTACCGTACGCTTTACCTCTCAGTATCAGATTTCCAGTAAAGAAAAAGCCACAGGTCATACCATTACTGAAAAATATAGCCTCCCCAAAACAACAGATCCCTATGGTTTTAATAAAATAGATTGGGGAAAAGCAGAAGCACAAGCCAAAGAGATAGAGAAAGCATTATCTATCGGAAAGGATAAAAATATACCTTATCCTAAATTTGCTGTAGAGGCAACAGCTTATACCCCACATGAAACGTCCTGCTGGCCTTACGCTGATGGTTTTACTTCGACAAATTATAAAGCCGGATATAAAAGTATAGCTATTGACCCGGAATACGGGACTTTTCATTATGGAGATGTATTCTATATAGAGGGTTATGGTATAGGGCTTGCTAATGACTGTGGAGGTGCTATTAAGGGCGACAGGATTGATGTGTGTTTTAACCTGGGAGATGAGCAAAAAGCCCTGGACTGGGGCAGGAAAAAAATAAGAGTATGGATATTAAGTCGACTTGGCGAAGATAAATAGTATTCTTTAAATAGAAGAAAAGATAATTATATTTAAATAAATAAATAAATAGGGACACATCCCATTTTCCTAATCGAGGAAAATGGGATGTGTCCCTATTTATTTAATAATGTTCTGTTGTTAACAGGTGGAAGCTGTGCCGCTATAAGGGTGGATTAAAAACCCCCTCTGAAGAAAAAAGTTGGAATAGTCAATCTTAAAACCTCTATGTTGATCTATTAAACTTTTATCTGCAATAAAATCAACATTATCTTCTGAGTAGATTTCGTCATTTTCTTTTTGCTCATCCAGAGCAAGATTAAATGTTGGACCGCCTCAACCAATTCCCGCTAAAAATATTCTTATTTTTTTACTTGTCGTATTTTTTTCTTTTATAACTTTTTTTATTTCAACTAAAGCTTTTTTGGTTATCTTTATGTTCATTTTTTTCCTTTCTAAATAATTAAAATATTTATCTAAGATTGATACGTGAATCTAATAATACTATATATGAGTAATTTTGTCAACATTAAATTTAAATTATAGAAAGGTTTTTTAAAAATAGGGACACATCCCATTTTTCTCTTTTTAGAAGAGAAAAATGGGATGTGTCCCTATTTTTTGTTATAGAAAGGTTTTTATCTTCACCAGTAAACTACTGGTGGAACTTAGTGCCCTCAGCCGCCGCCCAAAGCAGGAGCAGGAACAGTAATAGTTACGGTATCATTTTTTGTCACCCCGTCTTCTGTATGACTTACGGTGATAATTCCGGTAGCACCTGTGCATGATGAAGATACCGCAATTACTCCATTGCTAACTGTAATTAAAGCAGGTTTATTAGATTCGTAAGTACAAGCGGTGAGTGCTATACTTTCAGAAGTACCATTATCATAATGAGCAGTCACTGAAGTAATTGTCCCTGTTTTACTAGCTGCTATAGTCATACTGATAGGAAGTACTTCTATCGAAGTAAGAAAAGTTATATCAACTCCAATGGTAAACGGTTGAGTTGCTGACTTACTCCCATCAGATACCTCTACCACGACTTCAATTGCACCAATTTGGGCTTCTGTGGGAGTCCAGCTAATTACTCCGGTGTTAGAATTAATAGTCATGCCAGTGGGGCTAGTAGTTAGGGAGTAAGTTAGTGTATCTCCATTCGGGTCAGTAGCTTCTACATCATAAGTATATGCAGCTCCTTCTTTTGCAGTAGTTACCGGATCGGATTCAATAACTGGCGAACTATTGAAAAGGAAACAACCGGTAAATAAAAATGCAATAAAAAACACGCTTAAGCTGAGTAATAATTTCTTATTTTTAATGATAATCACCTCCTTTCCATAGATGAATACATTTCCACAAAGCTCCTACTTCCTTCAAGAATTTGCATAACTTTCTTGATGGTTATTTGAGCAATTACTACTATTACTATTACATTAGTAGTGATTATAAAATACAAAAATATTTTTGTCAAGTAAAAAGGGTACTTAAATTATTCGTATTTTTCTTCCCGAGGAAACTTTTATGATTCTACCAATAATTTGACTTAAAGTAAAGCCTTGCTGATATAATAACTCTTTAGCCTTTTCGGCCTCTTCAGGCTTGACAGATAACAGCAATCCTCCTGAGGTTTGCGCATCATATAGGATGATTTCCTGTTCTTGAGTAATACCTGGCTTTTTTTCTACCGAACAGGAATAAATTTCTTGATTTTTTTTTGTTCCTCCCGGTATCATTCCTAAAGAAATATATTTATCCAGGCCATCTATTACAGGAATATCATTAATCCGCAATTCAGCCCCCAGTTTATTTTTAGTCAGCATCTCACTTAAATGTCCGATCAGACCAAAACCGGTGATATCGGTCAGGCCGTGGATGGGTAATTTTAATAATTTTTCAGAAAGTTGATTTAACTTGGTCATCCAAAAAGTAGCTTCTTTTACAGCCTTTGGTTCGGCAATATCGCCCTTAAGGGCAGTAGATAATATTCCCGTCCCCAGGGGCTTGGTCAATATCAGTAAATCTCCTTCTTCTACAGTATCATTATAAATAATATTCTGAGGATGAATTAATCCTACTACAGCTAATCCGTATTTTGGTTCTTTATCTTTTATGGTATGCCCGCCCACCAAAATAGCTCCGGCTTCCGCAACTTTGTCTGCCCCTCCTTCTAAAATAAGCCCGAGATCATCTAATCTATCTTCGGGAAAGGCAACTATATTTAAAGCCATTAAAGGATTTGCTCCCATAGCAAAAATATCACTTAAGGCGTTAGCTGCTGCGATTTGTCCAAAAGTATACGGGTCATCAACTATCGGTGTGATAAGATCCAGGGTAAAAACAAGAGCCTGCTTATCGCTTAATCGATAAACTGCTGCATCTTCATATTTTTCAAACCCGGCCAATAGATTATTATCTTTTAAAACATTAATTTTTTTTAAGACCTCACCGAGATCTTTAGGATTTAATTTAGCTGCTCATCCGGCAGCAGAAGCCATTTGGGTTAATTTCCTTTTGTCTGTCAAATCTTTTCTGTCTCCTTTCTAATAGATTAGCCGAGTTTAGTTTTTAATATTCTAACATTTTCTTTGCGTTGAGTAATTTTTTCCTCGTCCATCTTAGTAAGCAGAGGAATAATATATTTTCGGCTGATTCCCAACAGTTCCCTTACCTGGGCAATAGAGATAGAGCCATTTATTTTTAAAAAATCTATTAATTTATTTTTCATAATATCATAATTCTTGCTTTCAAGTAAAATTCCGTCGCTTAATTTGACAATTTCCCCTTCTTGAACTAAAAAATCTATTATTTCTTTGCCCCCGGTAATTTGGGTAATAAGTGTTTTTTCGTTAGGAGGGTTGGCAGGGCTGTCTTTCAGAGTTTTTAATATTTTGGAAATCAACTCTTTTTGCTGTGAAGAAATTTTAGGCTTACGGGAGGTTAAAAATATTATTCCCTTTTTTAAACCTATTTTATCTGTATTAATCAGAGAATCTACTAAATAATTAAATATTTCCGGTTTCAAATAATAGAAATAACTTTGAAATTTATTTAAGGGGAAACTGGCTTGTAAGGGATAAAGTTCATATTCTCGGCTTAATCTGTTCATAAATTTTGTTTTTTGCTCCTGCCAGTAGTTTTTATCAATCAGCCAGGAATTAGTAGCGATTAATTTGTCTTCTTTTTCCAGCAAATCAGCTAATCCCCTAATTTCTGAATATAAATAGTTACTATTAATTAATAAATCATCTTTTTTAATAAAGATATTCTTTTTTAATTCAGTTAAAACTAATTCTCTTAAGTCAAATTTTATTCTTTTTTGTAAAAAATGAAGGGCATCTCTATCCTTAAAATGGTGCTTATGTGCTAAAGGGTCGACAATCAATCCCCCACCAATGGTTTTGGGGGGACTGGGTATTCTCAAAATAAAGCGGTCTCCCAAATAAGTTACCAGCGGTTCTTTAAAGCGAAGTTGAGCAAATCCTGTTTCACCGGGCTGAAGGGGCTTCATTTCGGTAAGAAATATTTTAGCCAAAATCTCTTTAGTCCCGGTGAAGAAAAGCACTTCCGATCTATTTTCTAAAGAATATTTTTTAAGCTGGGGGAGAAGCTGTATTTGAACATCTATATTCTTGCTGTCCTTAATCTGCTTGGTTCCAAAGATAATGTCTCCTCTATGCAGCTCATTTTTTTCCATCCCGACTAAATTAAGAGCTGCCCTGCTTCCGGGAAAAGCTATTTCTGTTTTTTCTTTGTAGGTTTGTAAACTTCTAAGGCGGGTTTTTTTATAAGAAGGGAAAATGGTTACTTCCATCCCCTGATGGAGAGTTCCTCCTATTAAAGTGCCGGTAACTACTGTGCCGCTTCCTTTAATATTAAAGACCCGGTCGATGAATAGTCTTGGTTTTCCAATATCTTTTTTGGGTTTCATTCGGGGGATTAAATCCTGGATGGCTGATTTTATCTGGTCAATTCCTATATTATTTACCGTACTTACTTTTACTACCGGTGCATTAAAGAGGGCGGTGTTTCTTAATCTCTCTTTAATCTGTTTTTCCACAATATTTAATCTAATTTGGTCTACCAAATCGATTTTGGTTATGGCGATGATGCCATATTTTATATCAAGCAAATCTAAAATTTGGAAATGTTCTTCAGTCTGCGGCATCCAGCCTTCGTTGGCATCAATAACTAAAATGACCGCATCGATTCCGGTTGCCCCGGCTATCATATTTTTTATAAGATTTTCGTGCCCGGGCACATCGACTATTCCGACTTTTTCTCCTGAGGGAAGCTTCATCCAGGCAAATCCTAAGTCAATAGTCATACCTCTTTCTTTTTCTTCTGGTAGGCGGTCAGTGTTTATGGAAGTTAGAGCATAGATTAAAGCAGTTTTGCCATGGTCAATATGGCCGGCTGTACCGAAAACAAACATAAAAACCTCTTTTTATTTCATTTTAGAATAGACTGATGTAATTATTTTTATTACTAAATTGTCAGAAAAAGGGTCAATACAGCGAGGATCCAGGATAAAAAATTCTTTTTCTTTCCTTCCCAGAAGTGGCGGGCTAAATGAGCGTAATTCTTTAGAAAAAATTTCTACCGGACAGGGAGGTTTTATAATTATTAATTTAGTTGGTAAAGTTTGTTCGGGCAAAGAACCCCCTCCTATAGCAGTTTCCCCTTCTTTGGTAAATGCCGGGATATCTTTTTCTTTTAGTTTTTGGCAGATATTTTGGCTTCGAACAGCAATTTTATCTAAGGGGCAGGAAATCATTTTCCAGATGGGAATTTTACTTACCGCCTCACCTTTTAAATAAGATATTAAAATTTCTTGCAAGATAGTCAAAGTTATCTTATCCACTCTAAGCGTGCGGAATAAGGGATGCTGTGAAATTTTCTTTAGGTAAATTTCTTTTCCGCAAATAACCCCTCCCTGGGGGCCTCCTAAAAGTTTATCTGTGCTAAAACAGACAATATCAGCACCTGCTCTAATACTTTCTTGAACGGTTGGTTCGTGCTTTAATCCAAAATCCTCGGTATTTAAAAATGTTCCACTGCCCAAGTCTACTATTACCGGTAAATTATATTTTTTCCCTAATTTTTTAAGTTCTTTAACTTCAGCTTGATGAACAAAACCGTTCATGTAAAAATTACTTTGATGGACTTTTAATATTAAAGCAGTATTATCATTAATTGCTTTTTCGTAATCCTCGATAAAGGTCTGGTTGGTAGTGCCGACTTCTCGAAGGTGAGCACCGCTTTGTTCTAATATCTCCGGAATGCGGAATCCTCCCCCGATTTGCACCAATTCTCCTCTGGAGACAATCACTTCTTTATTTTTAGCCAGAGTATTTAATATTAAAAATATTGCACCGGCATTATTATTAACCACCAGACTTTTTTCTGAAAGGCTGAGAGTGCAAAGTAATTTTTCGACGGTTTCTCCTCTTTTTCCTCTGCTGCCTTCTGCAAGATCATATTCCAAATTAGTATAGCCATGCAAAGAGCTTTGAACTACTGCCAGCATCTCTTTGCCCAGCGGTGCTCTCCCCAGGTTAGTATGAAGAATTACTCCACTGCCGTTTATTACTTCTTGTAAAAAAGATAGGTTTTCTTTATTAAAATATTCTTTAATTTTATTTATCCTTTCTTGCGCTGAATAGAGGCAGCCATTTTTAAGGGCATTTTTTTTCTCTTCAGAGATAATTTTTCTTACTGTTTGAGTAAGTATTTTTCGGGAATGTTTTTCTATTAAAGGTTTTAGTGCTTTATTTTGTAAAATTATTTCTACACTGGGAATTTTTGATAGCAATAAATTTAAGTTATTATTGTCCGTATCTTTATTATTTTTCAATTAATAAAGTTTCTCCTTTAATGATTATAATTTTTTAAAAATAAAGATAATGATAAAAGTTAGAAGAGAAAAAATACTTGAAATGAAAAATAAATGGCGGGAGGGGTAGGAATCGAACCCACCGCGGCAATTATGGTTAATTACCGCCCACGGATTTGAAGTCCGCAAGGCCCACCAGAGCCTATCCGCTCCCTTCCAATTTGACTTTTTGGGATATTTTCTATTTTAATTATAAATTGTATTGCACGACTTTACAAGAGGAAATATTAAAGCATCGAGTAAAAACAGTATCGAGTATATAGTATCGAGTCAAGAAAGAGAAAGAAAAGATAGAAAAAAGAAGACAAAGACGAAATACAAAAGCCAGAAAAAAATAAGAAGTATAATTATTCTTTTTTATTTTAGAAAAAAAGAGGAATTTTGCGAATTTTATAGAATATAAATAAAGTGGTATAATTTATAATTAAGAAAGGTTAATTTACTGATTATGGGCAGTAAATACATAAAAGAAAAGGGGGGTTGATATGAAAATAGGATTATATAATCTGGTTTCAGAAGTACATAATGAAGGATATATTAGCAGCACTTTACAAGGTTTTTTAGCAGATATTGAAGAAAAATTAGGTAGGAAGCTCGAAAGCATAAACTTGGAAGATTTTAACAAAGATAAAGATTGTTTCCCCCTTATCTTTATTAAATCCGGGGGAGTCGAGGGAAAGTTCAAACATATTTATAAACAGATTAAGGGACCTTACCTGCTTTTATCCAGTGGATTACACAACTCTTTTGCCGCTTCTTTGGAGATCGCCTCCTTTTTAAAACAGGAAGGAGAAAAAGTAGAAATAATCCACGGAGATAGTGATTATATTGCCAGGAGGATAAAAGAACTCAGTAAAATATTTGAAGTGAAAAACAGGTTAGCTTCAACTAAATTAGGAGTTATCGGTAAACCGTCCGATTGGCTTATAGCCAGCGAAGTAGATTATAAGAAAGTAAAAGACAATTTAGGGATTTCTTTAATTGATATTGAAATGGATGAATTAGTTAAAGAAATCGAGCAGGATCACAATTTTACCCATCCCAAATTAAATGATATTAAAAATAAAGGGTTTGATAGTAAATCAATCGATGGAGCACTGAAAATTTATAGCGGGTTTAAGGCTATCGTAAACAAATATAAATTTGATGGCATTACCGTAAGATGTTTTGACCTGCTGGAAATTTATAAAAATACCGGCTGCCTTGGTCTATCCTTATTAAATGCGGAAGGGATTGTGGCCGGTTGTGAAGGTGATATTCCCGCTCTTATATCTATGGTTATTCTGCACTATTTAACCGATGAGCCTGTTTTTATGGCTAATCCTTCCAGCATTGATATTGACAAGAATGAAATAATTTTAGCTCATTGTACCCTGCCCTTGAATATGCCTGATGAATTTTCTTTAAAAACCCACTTCGAATCAGGTTTGGGAGTGGGGATAAAGGGGAATATTGAAGAAGGTGAGGCCACCATTTTTAAACTTTCCCGAGATGGCAAAGAATATTTCGTGTCCGGTGGAGAGATAATTGAAAATCTAAATAGCGAAAATTTATGCAGAACCCAAATAAGATTTAAAATGAATGAGGGGGTTAAATATTTTTTACAAAATTCTCTGGGGAATCATCATCTGATTTGCAAAGGAGATTATAGTAAATTGGTACGAGAATTCTTTAAGTGGTAAAATAGTGATATAAGATAATCATGCAAGGAATTTAGGTTAGGTAAAAAATCTTGTCAGAATTATAAATAGTAAGAAAGGTGACAGGGGACGGTCCTCTGTCACCAGGAGGAGAATTATGGGAGATAAAATGAGGCCAGTTCCATTTAAGCAGTTGCTTCACTGGATAACTGAAGAATATCGGTCGCAATGGACAATTTTTGGGATACCCGAATCTCAATTTTTTATTAAAGAAAATGGAAAAAGTATTCAGATATTTGATGAAAGTTGTGCAACCCCTGTAGGACCGGCAGCAGGTCCTCATACCCAGCTGACCCAAAATATTGTTGCCGCCTATCTGGTTGGGGGACGCTTTTTCGAGATTAAGACTGTACAGAAACTTGACAGCCTGAAATTTGAGAAACCCTGTATTGATGCACGGGATGAGGGCTATAATACCGAATGGTCTACCGAACTTTCCCTGGAGCAGGCATATGACGAGTATCTTAAAGCCTGGATACTGCTTCACTTCATAGAAGCAGTTTTTGATATGCGCGTTACTACAAAACAATCTTTCATTTTTAATATGAGCGTGGGCTACGATCTGGAGGGAATTAAAACCCCCGGCATGGATTCGTTTATTAATAGTTTATCCGATGCCTCCGAACATCCCTTGTTCAAGCGTTACTTGGAAGAATTAAGTTCTTTTATTCGAGATACAAACTTTTCAGAAGTTCTGCACCTTAAAGGAGAGGTTAAAAACCTGGAAAATGTTTCCAGCTTAATTTCATCTCATATCGCCCGGTCTGTAACTCTCTCTACCATGCACGGATGTCCTCCGGAAGAACAAGAAGCGATTTGTCGATATCTTATAGTAGAAAAAAAGCTTAATACTTTCGTAAAATTAAACCCGACCCTCCTTGGTTATAAATTAGTCCGAAAAATATTGGATGATCTTGGATTTAATTATATAAAGATTAAAGAATCTACCTTTGCTGATGACCTTCAGTGGGATGATGCCATAGGGATGCTTAAGAGGCTTTCTAAAGTAGCTGCTGAATGTGGTCGTAATTTTGGAGTAAAACTTTCCAATACGCTGGGAACAGTAAATACTCTGGGTGTCCTTCCGGGAGAAGAGATGTATTTATCAGGACGTATCCTCTTTCCTCTTACTATAACTTTAGCTTCCCGCTTATCGCGTGAGTTTAAAGGGGCTCTCCCTATATCTTACTCGGGAGGAGCATCCCAGCTAAATATCCTTCAGATTTTTGAAACGGGAATTAAACCAATTACTATAGCCACTGAGCTGTTAAAGCCGGGCGGCTATATGAGAATGGCAGGAATAGCCCGAAAATTAGAGCCAATAGTTGAAGAAAAAAGTCAGCCCGAGATTATTGATGTGGAAAAGCTTGACCGGTTAGCCGAAGAGTCCCCTCGGGAGAATAATTACCGAAAAGATTGGAGAGGTACGAAGAAAGTTTTTATTGACCGGGAATTACCTCTGACCGATTGCTATATAGCCCCTTGTGTTCTCTCCTGCCCCATCCGCCAGGATATTCCGGAGTATATTCGTCTCGCGGGGGATGGACAATACGATAAAGCTTTGGAACTCATCTATTTAAAAAATCCTCTTCCTAATATAACCGGGCATATCTGTGACCATCAATGCATGTACAACTGTACCCGTCTTGACTATGAAGGAGCGGTTAGTATTCGCGAGGTTAAGAGAATTGC
>DASRMF010000087.1:0-22084 GCA_035648055.1 Atribacterota bacterium | reverse complement strand
TCTTTTATTTCTTTATCCTTTACTTGTGCTATACTAATTTTCCTATAATCTACTTGAATATTATATTTAGCTAATAAAAACGATTCAATATCCCGGGTAATTCCTTTGGGGTTGGAAGAATCTTTAGTAATTATATGAATTTCTTTTATATCCCCATCTTCTGATAATACTATTTTTGCAAATAGAATATCGCTTAGATCTTTTAACGATTTTTCTATGTCCCCTACCTCGTAATTAAAACGCCGGGGAATTATAAAATTACGAAATGTATTTAATTTATTTTTCTCCATAGATTCCTCCTTAAAATTCCGGCTCAATCAATCCGAAATTCCCGTCTCTTCTTTTATACAAAACATTAACTTTATTGGTATTATCATTTGCGAAAACGAAAAAATTGTGTCCCAATAAATCCATTTGCATTGCCGCTTCTTCTACTGACATCGGTTTAATAGCAAATCTTTTAGTCTTTACAATTTTGGCAATCTTATCCGGCTCGCTATTTTCAACATCAATCTCTTTGTTAGCTAATACTATTTTTTCTGTGCCGGGGTGTGGTTTCTGAAAATATTTTTCTTTATATTTCTTTATCTGTCTTTCTAGTTTATCTGCCACTTTATCTATGGAAGTATACATATCATCTGTTTCTTCTTCTGCTCTAATCAAAGCCCTATTGGTTTGTAAAGTTGCTTCGACAATCTGTCTGCTCTTCTCCACACTCAAAGTTACTATTACTTCTAAGATATGATCAAAATGTCTCTCGATTTTGCTCAATTTTTTCTCAATATAATTACGCATCGCATCAGTTACTTCAATATGTTTCCCTTTGAAAATAATTTTCATACCCTTTCCCTCCTTAGTAATAGTTTATTTTACCTAACATATATATTCTCCATCTAAACAGAAAACCCTTTTTTATTTTAAATTTTTTTAAAATATTTTTAATTTAATTGTATAGAATGTTTTGAAATTTCCTTTTTCCGAAAACCTATTCTAGATAAAATAATTGTGTTCAAGGGCTCTAATCGTGTATTTTGCATTTTATATTTAAAACTAACGACTATTCACTGTTCACTAACGACTAATTAAATTATGTCCGCCTTTCCTTAGACTGACCTGGTCTTTGCCCCCACACTCGCCTGCTGAGAGGTTTGCTCAAGAACTTTATCCTTCACTACTACTCTTCTCTTATTGTTCTAACCTGTTAAGGTTAAGGCAGGACTAACTCCAAAGCCGCACCATGCTCAGTAACCAAAGTTACCTTACGTGGGTCGTTTCGCCTGCGACTGGCTTCGACTTTCAACCACAGCTCTAAGGAGAGGCGGTTGATGGGTTTTATACAGCTCTGGCTAAAGTTAAAACAAATATATTCTTAGCTCGAGCTTTAATTAATTCTTTACTACATTCTTCTACGGTAGCTCCGGTAGTAAACACATCATCCAAAATCAGAATATTTCTCCCTTTAATTTTTTCTGGTTTTTCTACCGAAAAAGCTCTAAGAATATTTTTCTCCCTTTCTTTCTTAGATAAATTAACCTGAAAAGGTGTTAATTTTTTCTTTATTAACACACTTCCTTCAACCGGGATAGAAAAATAATCTCCTATGGCTTTACCTAATAAAACACTCTGATTAAATCCCCTTTTCTTTAAATCATTCTTATGTAAAGGAACAGGAATAATTAAATCAAATTTATTTTCAAATTCATTATTTTTTAATAAATAATCCACCATTAACTTTCCTAATGGTTTGGCCAACTTTTTCTCTCCGTAGTATTTAAAGAGATGAATGCATTTTTTTAATACCTTATCGTATATTCCCATAGAACGAGAGAATTCAAAAGAATATTTTTTTCTTTTACAATCAAGGCATAGGACTTCTCTGTTTTGCTTAAAAACATCAGTAGGTATTAAAGGTTTCCCACACTTTACGCAATAAGGTCGTTCGATTAATTTAATGGTTTTAAAACAGTCCTCACAAATTGAATATCCTTTAGATTCTCGGATAGGCTTTTCACATATCTTACAATCTAAGGGAAAAACAAAATTAAGCAACCCTTCTTTTATATATTCTATCATACTTTGATTATTCATACTAACCTTTATTTAAAGAAAGTATCGAGTATATAGTATCGAGTATCGCGTTAAGAAAGAGGAAGAAAAGATAGAAAAAGTAGTATTCTTCTTTCTGCCTAACTACTCCACTAAGGTTTACACTAACTTTAATAGTTGCTTGGTTACTTAGTTAGCTGGTTATATAATTATTAGTGAATAGTCAGTTAGTCGTTAGTATTAAACACAAGTTTTCAGTTATTGGTTATTAGTTCGCGGCTAATTAGTGATTAGTGGGACAAATATTTAACCCCTCTATTAACCCAGCCATTAATTAGTCGTTTGTTTTTATTATTTTTTAATATTTTTCTTTTACTATTCACTATTTATCACATATAACTTGTTTTATATTCGTCTTTTTATCTTCTTTTCTCAAACTATTCACTAACGACTATTCACTAACGACTATTCACTATTCACTAATTAGGTTCCCATCTTCCAGGAAGAAAGATATCTTTTTTGTTCCTCAGTAAGTCTATCGATCTTTATTCCCATCGATCCTAATTTTAACCTGGCAATCTCCTTATCAATAACCTCGGGAACGCAATAAACTTTTTTCTGTAAATTTTCCCCTTCTTTTACTAAATATTCAGCTGATAAAGCCTGATTGGCAAAACTCATATCCATCACACTTGCAGGATGCCCCTCAGCGGCAGATAAATTCAATAGTCTTCCTTCTGCTAAAAGATTTATTTTCTTTCCATCCTTTAAAGTATATTCCTCTATATATTCTCTGATGTTTTTTCTACCTACTGCCAAACTTTTTAAAGCCTCTATGTTAATCTCTACATTAAAATGCCCCGAATTAGCTAAAATTGCTCCATCCTTCATTAAAGGAAAATCTTCTGCTGATATTACGTTTATATCACCGGTTAAGGTTATAAAAATATCTCCGATTTTGGCTGCCTCTTTTATGGGCATAACCCGATAACCGTCCATTACTGCTTCTAACGCTTTCATGGGATCGACTTCGGTAATTACCACCTGGGCGCCCATACCATTAGCCCTTTTCGCCAAACCTCGAGCACACCAGCCGTAACCACAAATTACAAATATTTTACCAGCAATTAGAATATTAGTAGCTCTCAATAAGCCATCGATGGTGCTCTGTCCTGTACCATATCTGTTATCGAAGAGATATTTAGTCTGTGCATCGTTTACCGCAATAATCGGAAACTTTAAAGCTTCATCTTTTTCCATACTTCTTAATCTGATAACTCCGGTAGTGGTTTCCTCAGTACCAGCAATGACATCTTTAATTAGTTCTTTCTTTTGAGAATGAATAGTTGAAACCAGATCAGCTCCATCATCCATAGTAATATTAGGCTTACAACTTAGCACTTTTTCAATATGCTGATAATAAGTATCTTTGTCCTCTCCTTTGATAGCAAATACTGGAATTCTAAAATCTTTAACCAAGGAGGCCGCTGTGTCATCTTGAGTACTTAAAGGATTGGAAGCACATAAATATACTTCCGCACCTCCTTCTTTCAAGGTTATTGCCAAATTAGCTGTCTCAGTAGTCACATGAAGACAAGCAGATATTCTAATTCCCTTTAGAGGTTTTTCGTTACTAAATCTTTTTCTTATGCTTAAAAGAACGGGCATCTGTTTTTCAGCCCATTCAATTTTATCTTTCCCTTTATTGGCTAAATCAATATCTTTTATTCCATAATTCATTCTTTATTCCTCTCTTTTTTTTAATTTGTTAAATATATTATATAGTTCGCTAATAGACGGACGAGATATTTGTACTGTTAACGACTATTCACTATTCACTAACGACTAATTTAATTAGTCAATTTTTTACATATGGATTTGTTCTTCTCTCCTCACCTATAGTCGAATTCGGGCCATGACCGGGATAAATTATCTTATCATCACCTAAAATCAATAATTTTTCTTTAATTGATTTTATTAAATCCTGATAAGAACCACCGGGCAGGTCGGTTCGACCAATACCCCCGGCAAATAAAGTATCACCCGTAAAGACAATATTATTTGAAACAAGAGAAATTCCTCCCGGGGTATGACCCGGTGTGTGAATTACTGTTAAATTTAATCTGCCTAAAGATATCTCGTCTCCCTCTTCTAAAAGCTTATCTGCGGGAGGTGAGCATATTTCTTTACCCATAAAGGAAGAGAAATTTTTATTGGCATCAACTAACATATCGGCATCTAACCTATGAATTAATAATAAAGCTTCGGTCTTGGCCTTAAGCAAATTATTACCAGCAATATGATCGGTATGCCCATGGGTATTTATAACATATTTTAAATCAAAATTATTTTTTTGCAAAAGGTCTAAAATTAAATCTACCTCGTCTTCCCCTCCCGGGTCAATGACTACCGCTTTTTTACTCTCCTCGCAAGCGATTAAATAACAGTTTGTATTTAATTCTCCAACTACAAATCTTTTCAAAAACATATACTCCGGATTCCTTCCGATATAATGATTTTAATAATTACGTAGATTATAATGCTTTATAATTAAAAAACTTTTTATTTATAAAGATGAGCATCTTTTAAAATTTTTCCTATTGCTTTATTTGCCTTTTTTAATATTTGGGGATAATTGGAAACAATGCCATCTGCTCCGTATAGTATAAATCTTATCATGTCAATCTCATTATTTACAGTCCAAATGTAAACTGTTTTTTTTAAAGTGTGCATGTGGATAACATATTTTCTAACCAAACGATAATAAGGGTTTAATCCATCCAGCTCATTCACGTATTTTTTACTAATAAACAATTTATTACATAATGCATTTACTTTAACATGAGGATATTTTTTCTTTAATAAAACAACTGTATTCAAGTCAAAAGAAGAAAAGAGGATGCGATCATTCCCAAAATGCTCGGTTGTTTTAATAATTTCATCCAAGATTCCTGGATAATATTTTTCTCCCTCTTTTATTTCAATATTCACAAACAGCTTTCCTTTAATTATATCAAGCACTTCATGAAGTAATGGAATGCGTTCGCCGATATAAGTTTTTAATCTTCCTTTTTGTAACTCAAATAGATTTTTCTTCTTAATTTTCAATTGCGCAGAGGCAATTTTACTTCCTGATATTTTTGGGAAAATAAGTTTTTGTACTTTATCAAAATACTCATCATTCCAATGCAAAAAAAAGGATATTTTTTTCTTGGTAATTTGTTCAAAAATATTCAGGTAAAATATATTTTTTCCGGTTCCCCTAAATTCTAAAAAATATATCTTTTCCTGGGGATACTTTTGGTAAATCATCTGTTGATTTTTAGCAAATGGGATAGATATATCATATTTTTTTAATTCTTCATATGTAAAATCACCAATATTTCCCTCCGTACCACTTATTCTTTTTATATTACTATCATGCAAAACGACCAGTTTTTTGTCTTTAGTCATATGTACATCCAATTCAACGCCATCTATACCTAGCTCAATAGCTTTTCTAAAACCGGATAGACTGTTTTCAGGAGCAATGCTCATCACTCCTCTATGACCAATAACAAGAGGTAATTTCATTTCACAAACCTACCTTAGAAATAATAATATAAATATTTCTTTCTATAACATATTATCATTATTTTCATTATTGAATTAATTGAATTGTTTAATCTCTTAGAATATTTTTTCACTATCCAAAAGAATGGTAACCGGACCATCATTAAATATTTTTACTAGCATCATGGCTTGAAATTTTCCGGTTTCCACTTTAAGATCATAATTTTTTATATATTTTACAAAATAATCGTATAATTTTACTGCTTTATCGGGAAGAGCCGCAGAAATAAAACTCGGCCGCCTTCCTTTTCTACAATCCCCATATAGAGTAAATTGAGATATGACTAAAATCTGGCCATTTATATCTTTCACGGAAAGATTCATCTTTCCTTCTTTATCTTCAAATATACGTAAATTTACTATTTTTTCGGCCAGGTATTCTGCGTCCTTTTCTACATCTTTCTGGCCCACTCCCAAAAGGATTACCAGCCCATTTTCTATTTTCCCTATTTGTTTTTCTTTAATCTCTACTGACCCTTTTTTTACTCTCTGTACTACTACTCTCATTATTTATTCCTCAGATAAAATCTTTTTCTTTTTTATTTATCAATTAAAAAGCTTCCATTCTTTTTACAGTTAATACACTGTTTGTTTTTTTTATTTTCTTTATTACTTCTTGGAGATGATCAAGATTGTTGATGGAGAGTGTCACATCTATATTAGCAATATTATTTTTATCAGTTGTGGCCTTTATAGCACTAACTGTAATTTTAAGGCTGGAAAAAATTAACATGATATCAGATACTAAATTCGGGCGATCATCAGCTATTATTTTTATCTTTACTGGGTAAAGCAGTTCTTCTGTCTTTACCCAGTCAACTTTAATCAACCGGTCTTTTTCGGCAGAAATAAAATCTACATTAGAACAATCTGCCTTATGTATAGACACACCTCTCCCCCTGGTAATATAGCCAATTATTTCATCACCAGGAAGCGGATTGCAGCATTGAGAAAATCTTATCATCACATCATTAATTCCTTGAACTCTTATTCCTTGATCAATCCTTTTTTTCGGTTTAACTAAAGGGATAATTGGAGATATTTTTTCTTGAGGGATTATTTTAGATAAAACCTGATAAGCAGTTAACTTACCGTATCCAATATTTTCAAACATTGATTCTGGTTCGGTAAAACCTAATTCAATAGTCACTTCTTTTAACTTTTTGGTAAGCTCGGGAGAGGTTTCAATTTTGTATTTATCTATCTCTTTTTCAAAAAGTTCCTTTCCTTTTTGAATATTCTCTTCCCGCATCTCCTTTTTAAACCAAATTTTAATTCTATTTTTTGCCCCTGATGTCTTGGCTATCTTTAACCAATCTCTACTGGGACCCCGACTTGATTTGGAAGTTAATATTTCTACAATATCTCCACTCTTCAATTTATAACCTAAAGGAACTATCCTTTTATTAACTTTAGCACCCACACATCTATGGCCTACATCTGTATGAATAAGATAGGCAAAGTCTATAGGAGTGGAACCGGAAGGCAATATCTTCACAGCACCTTTGGGAGTAAAAGTAAAAACTTCATCCTGAAAAAGTCCTATCTTTAAGTTTTCCATAAATTCTTTAGGGTCTTTCAAATCTTTCTGCCATTCCAATATCTGTCTTAACCAGGAAAGTCTTTCCTCTAATTTCTTATCCTTTTTTAAATCAACTTTTTCTTTATATTTCCAATGAGCCGCTATTCCGTATTCAGCAGTCTTGTGCATCTCCCAGGTGCGAATTTGTATTTCTAAAGGTTCACCTTTAGGAGTTACCACTGTAGTGTGTAAAGACTGATATATGTTCGATTTGGGCATAGCAATATAGTCTTTAAATCTACCGGGCATGGGTTTCCAAATTGAATGTAATAACCCCAAAACAGCATAACAATCCCTGACAGAATTGCAAATCACCCTAATTGCAATTAAATCATATATCTGGAAAAAATCTTTTTTCCCTTTCTCCATCTTTTTATAAATACTATAAATATTTTTAGGACGACCTTGGATCTCCGCCTTTATATTTACCTTTTGTATCTCTTTTTTTATAACCTCTTTTATTGATTCTACATAGCTTTCTCTTTCCAGGCGATTTTTTGCAATTCTATTAACTACCTCTCTATATTTTTCTGGCTCTAAATAATGCAGAGAAAGGTCTTCCAACTCCCACTGAACCCTGGAAATACCCAATCTATTGGCAATGGGAACATAAATTTCTAATGTTTCTCGGGCTATTTTTAATTTCTTGTAAGGTGGTATATATTGCAGAGTTCTCATATTATTCAAGCGGTCTGCCAATTTTATCAAAATAACTCTTACGTCTTCTGCCATAGCCAAAAACATTTTGCGAAAATTTTCGGCTTGCCTCTCTTCTTGTGTTTTAAAAGAGATTCTACTTAATTTGGTGACACCATTAACCAGCATCGCTATTTCTTTGCCAAACTCTTCTTCAATGGTAGATAACGGGGTATCAGTATCCTCTATTATGTCATGCAAAATCCCCGCTGCGATAGTAATTACGTCAAGCTCCAAATCAGCCAATATTTTAGCTACTTCTAAAAGATGTGAAGTGTAGGGAGCTCCGGAATATCTCTTTTGATTCTGGTGGGCTTTTGTAGAATATCTGTAGGCTTTTTTTACTAAGCTCAAATCAGCTTGAGGAGCATATTGGGATATTCTTTTTAAAATATATCTTATTAAAGTTAATTGAGAAATAATTTACACCTTCTTTACTCGAAGTGTAGTTACCTGGTTAGTTGGTTAACTGGTTAAAACACAGGTTAAGAGTTACAGGTTTCGAGTTTTTGGAAAACATGTAGAGGCATATTGTACACTCCAAAAAACTGAAAACTCATAACTAACAACAGATCGTCTTTATCTAAAAACGAAAAACTATAAACAAAAAACCAGTTCTCTATCTTGAATTTGTTTTCTTAACTAGCTAACCAGGTAACCAATTAACCAGCTAACTAAATGTATACGCTAAACGTTATTCGCTTTACACTAGCTTTACGCGATACTCGATACGCAATACGCGATACTAATTATATTGCACCAGAGAAAAAACATCATATCCTCTTAATTTCTCCCGAGGATTTAAAAATTCAAGCTCAATTATAAAGGAAGAACCTACAACCTTTCCCCCTAATTTTTCAATTAGTTCAAATACTGCAGCAGTGGTACCTCCTGTAGCTAAAAGATCGTCAACGACCATAACTCTATCCCCATTATTTATAGCATCTTTGTGCATTTCTAATATATTCTCGCCATACTCTAATTGATAAGATACTCTTTCTACCACACCAGGAAGTTTATCTGGTTTTCTAATAGGTAAAAATCCGATCCCTAATTGATAAGCCACCGGAGCACCTATAATAAAACCACGGGCTTCTATTCCCGCAATATAATCAATTTGGTATTTACTACAATGCTTAGTTATCTCATCAATGCTATATTTAAATGCTTCTTTATCTTTCAATAGAGTAGTAATATCTTTAAATTGAATGCCTTTTACCGGAAAATCCGGAATATTTCTAATTTTTTCTTTTAAATCTATCACTTTTATCTGCCTCCTAAAAAATAGTTTTTATATCTTTTACATTTAATTGAAGATTTTCCATTCCATTCCACTTATTTAGTTCGATATTAAAAGCTAAATCTACCACTTTGTTTTCAGAAAATATTTGCTTTCCTATTTTGCTTAATTTAAATCCTATCCCTTCTAATATTCTGTTCTCTTCATTAATTTTTATTTTTAAATGTTCCTTCTTTCCACCAACCAGCCTCCAATCAGATATTATGTTTTTATAACTACAAAAGACAGGTTGGGGGTTCCCAATTCCAAATGGCTCTAAAACACTAATATCTTTTACCAGGCCAAAATTAATATCGCTTAGTGAAATCTGAGCATCTATTTTTAATTCCGGACTTAGATCATCTTCTTTAATGAAATTTTGAGATATTTCATTTATCCTTGATTTAAACTCAGGAATTTTGTTAGACTCTATAGTAATGCCTGCGGCTAATTCATGGCCGCCAAAATTCATTAAAATATCCTGGCACGATTCCAAAATGTTATATAAATGAAAACCTTTAATGCTTCTTCCTGAGCCTTTTGCTATTCCATCTTTTTTGGAAATAACAATTGCAGGACGATTAAATTCATCTACTAATCTAGAGGCTATGATGCCGATTACGCCTTGATTCCAATTTTCTGATTCAAGAACCAATACTTTGTTATCTTCTTCTTTTACTTGCATAGAAGCAAATTCCCTGGCTTCTCTTAAAATATTATCTCCGATTTCCCGTCTATGTTTGTTTATTTCACTTAACCTTTGGGATAAATGTTTAGCCTTATATTCAGAATCGGTAAGCAACAATTCTAAGGCTAATTTAGGATCATCTAACCTTCCTGCTGCATTTATTCGGGGAGCAAGGGAAAAATTTACTTCTCTAGTACCTAAATTACCATAATTTACTCCACTCTCCATTATTAACGCCTTCAGACCTTCTTTCTTGGTTTGATTAAGTGCCTTTAATCCGTGTTTGATTAAAATACGATTTTCATCGATAAAAGGGACTGAATCAGCAATCGACCCCAATGCAACATAATCAAGCAGACTCCATAAATCATCCTGGTTTTTTTTCAATTTTGAATATAGGGCTTGGGCCACTTTAAAACTTACACCCACTCCTGCTAATTCCTTAAAAGGATAATTTATATCGCATTTGGGATTTATTATTGCTATTGCAGAAGGAAGGTTTTTTTGGGGTTGGTGGTGATCGGTAACTATAACATCTATGCCATAATTTTTTGCTTTCTCTATTTCGGAAATAGAACTAATTCCACAATCAACGGTAATGATTAATTTAATGTTATTTTTAAAAGCGATATCTATGGCTTCTTTATTTAGTCCATATCCCTCTTGAAAACGATTTGGTATATAGTAGTACAAATTAGCAGTAAACTCTCTCAAAATCGTAAACAATAAGGCGACGCTGGTTATTCCATCAACATCGTAATCCCCGTAAATCAATATTCTTTCATTGTCGTTTATCGCTCTTAGTATTTTGTCAACAGCTTTTTCCATATCTTGGAAGATATAAGGATCTCTCAAGTCTTTAAGGTCTGCCTTTAAGAATTTTCTAGCACTTAAAACTTCCTTTGTTTCTCTGTTTATTAGTAATTGAGCTAAAATTGGAGAGATATTTAATTCTTTGGATAACTCTGATTGTAATTTCTTATCTTCTTTTGATATGTTCCACTCTATTTTATTTGTGCTCCTTTCTCATTTCTCGCATTTCGTGATGCGTATTGCGTATCGCGTAAGAAAAAGCTCCGATATGCATATTTTAGTTATTTTAATCTTTTTAACTTTTTGTTTTTTACTGGATACGATTCACGAGATACTAGGTACGAATTAGGCTTTTGGCTTCTATCTTCCCTTCCCTAAGTCAACTAACTAATTCTTAGCGAGATACTTAGATATGAATTTATCCTAAATTCTGACTTCTGATTCTGAATTCTGACTTCTATTTTCTTCACGCGATACTAATATATTTTGAATTTATTTTTTGCCCTTTTTTTCAGTAATTCTAATACCTTTTTGATGTATCTTAAATATTTTATTCCACTCCAATAATAAGGGACTGGCGATAAAAATTGAAGAATAAGTCCCGGCAATCATACCTAAAAATAAAGCTAAAGCAAAATCAGAAAGTATATTTCCTCCAAAAAAATATAAGGTTAAAATAGGAATAAGGGTAGTTAGAGCTGTGTTTATCGTTCTGGACAAAGACTGATTAATGCTCATATTTATTAAATTTTCAAACGGTTCTCTGGTTTTAAACTTGATATTTTCTCTAAGTCTATCTAAAACTACAATTGTATTATTTAAAGAATATCCTACAATAGTAAGAACTGCTGCTATAATCGAAATAGTTATTTCCTTCTGCAATAAAGAAAAAATACCCAAAACAATTAAGCAGTCATGGAGCAGCGCTAATATTGAAACAATAGAAAATTTAAACTCAAACCTCATAGTAATGTATATAATGATTCCTACAAAAGCAAAAAGTAAGGCATAAAAAGCTGACTTTTTTAAATCTCCTCCAATAACCGGTCCTACTGTTTCTACACGCAATACCTCCAAATCAGTTAAATTCTCTTTAAAAGCAGCCAATATCCCATTTCTTTGCTCTGAATCAATCTTTTCTGTCCTTATCACAAATTCATTCTCTGATAAATTTTGAATAGTGCTTTGACTTAAATTAAATTCGCTTAAAACATTTCGGACTTCGGTAGTAGAAACTGATTTATCAAATCTTATTTGAATTAAAGTCCCCCCGGCAAAATCGATTCCAAAATTAAACCCCTGAAAAATAATTGAAATTAAGCCAACCAGGATAAGAACTACAGAGATAGTATATGCTATTCTTCTATTTTTAATAAAATCGAACTTCTTTTTTCCAATTAAATCCATTAAATATATCCTCCTTAATTAGGTCTATAATAAAGCTTTAGAACTAAACTTAGTAGCTACTACTTCTAAAACAATCTTGGTTACTACAATTGCGGTAAACATACTGGCTAAAATACCTATACTCAAAGTTACTGCAAATCCTTTAATTGGTCCCGAGCCAAAATAAAATAAGGCAAAGGCTGCAATTAAAGTAGTAACATTAGCGTCAAAAATGGTACGGAATGCTTTATTAAAGCCGGCATCGATAGAAGCCCGAAAAGTTTTTTCTAATCTCAATTCTTCTTTTATTCTCTCAAAGATCAAAATATTAGCATCTACTGCCATACCAATAGTAAGAATCATTCCAGCTATTCCGGGTAAAGTTAAAGTCGCCTTTAAACCAGCTAAGGCTCCCACAATTAGTACCATACATACAACCAAAGCAAAATCTGCTATTAATCCAAACCCTTTATAGTAAATTAACATAAAGAGTAAGATCAATATCAATCCTATTATCCCGGCCTTTATCCCCTTGGAGATGGAGTCTCTTCCCAGGGTTGGTCCAATTGACCTATTTTCTAAAATTTCAACTTTTACTGGGAGAGAACCAGACCGCAAAAGTAAAGCTAAATGATTTGCACTCTCTACAGTAAATTTTCCGGTAATCTGAGCTTTTCCGTCGAGAATTGGTTCCTGGACTACAGGAGCAGATATTTCTTTCCCATCCAAAGTAATAGCTAAAACTTTCCCCACGCTCTTTTTGGTAGCCTCTCCAAATTCTTTAGCTCCAATTTTGTCAAATTCAATTAAAACAGTAGATCGACTAAATTGGTCAAAAGATGATTTAGCATCTATTAAGTGGGCTCCGGTTAGCTGGGTTTCTCCTTCCTCGCTTTTAAATTCCAGGAGAGCAGTTTTACCAATTAAATCTACCGCTGCATCCGGATCTGCCACACCAGGTAACTGAACTAAGATACGATTTGTACCTTGCCTCTGAATTACTGGTTCCGAAACTCCTAATTGGTCAATACGATTTCTTATTATTTCTAATACCCTGTTTACCGCATCGTTGTCCACTGGTGCATTAGGAGTATCTATACACTCTAAGATAACATGGGAACCTCCTTGTAAATCTAGTCCCAATTTTATCTTCTCGTTAAGAGGAAACGATAAAATAATTGCAATAAAAATCACAACAAAGACACTGGATACCCTTAAGGTTTTAGCCCAATTCATATAAAAATCCTCTCTTTCTAATTTTTCTTACCTTCTATCTATCTTGTTTATTATATATTACTATATTGTTTTTCAACTTTATTATTATAATATTATATTATTTTCTTTGTCAACGAGAATGCTTAATATTCGTATCGCGTATCGCGTGAAGAAAAAAAACTATAGAAAAAAGAAGATGGGAAAATAAAAGAAATAAATATTTTTTTCTCTTTCTTACTAACCCACTAAAGTTTACACTAACGCTTGAGAAAAATATTTCTTTAGCTAATATGCTAAAATTTAAAGGCAGGTACAAAATAAATACCTGCCTTTAAATTATTATCATTCTTTATCTCTATACATTTTCTTTCTTTTTTAAAAAATACTTTGCGGTATTATTTTTCCCTTTTTGTCCCGATAGCATTGCGTGTAGTATTTATAACCACATCTTTGGCAATCTCCAAGGTTAAAGTATCGCCTTTGATATCTCTGATTATGCCGTATATACCCCCAATAGTAACCACTTTGTCCCCTTTTTGCACACTATCCAGCATTAATTTATGTTTTTTTTGTTTTTGTTGCTGTGGGCGAATAAGGATAAAATAAAATATACCAAATATAACAATCAAAGGTAAAAATTGTTGAAGAGCTTCCATTTTTATAATCACACCTTTCCTTTTTAATTTTAAAAAATACCTTTTAAATTATACATAATTTAATTTTATTTAGCAAGTAATTTTTAATCAATTAGTTTAAATAATTTGCAAGAAATTTTTCTTTATATTCTAATAATCTATCTTCTAATAAAGCTAATTTTATATTTTTCATTAAAGAAGACATAAAATAAAGATTGTGGATAGTCCCTAAAGTTGAAGCAAGTATTTCTTTAGAAATATATAGATGACGTAGGTAAGCCTTGGTAAAATTCTGGCAAGTATAACACTTACATTTATTATCTAAAGGTGTAAAGTCTTCCTTATATTTAGCGTTAGTTATGGACAACTTACCGGATGAAGTAAATAACGAACCATTTCTGGCATTTCTAGTAGGCAAAACACAATCGAACATATCAATCCCTCTTACAACCCCTTCTAATATGCTCTGAGGAGCTCCCACTCCCATTAAATATCGAGGTTTATTGATTGGTAAACAAGGGACTGTATAATCCAAAACTTCATACATTAAAGATTTTGGTTCACCTACACTTAATCCCCCTATTGCATACCCAGGGAAATCTAATTCTACTAGCTTGTTAGCATTTTCAATTCTTAAGTCTTTAAAAGCACCTCCCTGAACAATTCCAAATAAACTCTGGCTGGGACTATGGTGTACTTCTTTACACCTTCTGGCCCATTGAATGGTTCTTTGAGCAGCTGTTTCTACCTGGCATTTACCAGAAGGATAAGGAGCACATTCATCAAAAGCCATAGCAATATCAGAACCTAAGGCCGTTTGAATTTCCATCGCCTTTTCAGGATTTATAAAATGCTTTGAACCATCAATGTGAGAATTAAAATATACTCCCTCATCACTTATCTTATTTAGTTTTCCTAAACTGAAAATCTGGAAACCTCCACTGTCGGTTAATATAGCTCCTTTCCAGCCCATAAACTTATGCAGCCCGCCTGCTTGAGCAATCAAATTATGCCCAGGCCTTAAATATAAGTGATAAGAATTACTTAAAATAATCTGAATACTCAAATTTTCTAATTCTCGAGGGGTCATTGCTTTTACTGTAGCCCGGGTGCCCACTGGCATAAATACCGGGGTGTCAATTATTCCATGGGAAGTATATAATTTTCCCAATCTTGCCTTGGTTTTTTTAGACTCTTTTATCACTTCGAATTTAATTGTCAAATTTTTCCACCATCTTTATCTTACAATTTATTTTTTGTATTTTCTCTTTGCTAACGACTATTCACTAACGACTAACGACTATATAATAATCATCGCATCTCCAAAGCTGTAAAATCTGTACCTTTTTTTTATTGCTTCTTGATAAGCCCTAAAGAGAAAATCCTTTCCGGCAAAAGCAGAAGCAAGCATTAAGGGAGTAGATTGGGGGAGATGAAAATTAGTAATTAACACATCTACTATCTTAAATTTATATCCGGGATAGATAAATATATCGCTCCAATTACTGCCGCTTACAATTCCACCTTGATTATAATTAAAAGCGGATTCCAGGCTGCGAGTTGTAGTAGTCCCTACCGAAATAACCCGCCTTTTTTCAGTATGAGCTTGATTAATTTTTTTAGCAGCCTCAGAAGAAATAGAATAAAATTCTGAATCCATTTTATGTTCTTCTACTTTTAAAACTCTTATAGGTTCAAAAGTTCCTCGCCCTACGTGTAAAGTCAAATACACTATTTCAATTCCTTTTTGCGCAAGTTCTTTTAGTAAAGATTTAGTAAAATGAAGTCCGGCAGTAGGAGCAGCAATTGAGCCATCATGAACAGCATAAACCGTTTGATAGTCATTTCCTGTCTTTAATTCTTCTTTAATGTAAGGCGGGGTGGGCATTTGTCCTATTTTATTTAATATTTTTTTAAAATTACCTTTACAATTAAAATGGATAAGGTAACTACCCTTTTCTTCATTTTTACCTTTTACTATACCTTCTAATTCAGGCCCAAATATTATTTTAGTGCCTGCATGAACAATCTTTCCCGGCTTTACTAATACTTCCCAGCATTTTTCCTCTATAGATTTAAGAAGTAAAACTTCCGCCTTCCCTTTAGTTTTCTCTTTAAAACCATATAGCCTTGCTGGCAAAACTTTAGTATTATTTAAAACTAAAAGATCCCCTTTTGTAAGGAAACCTTTAATATCTTTAAATAACTTGTGTTGAATTTCACTCTCAGATCGATTCAGAACCATCAAACGGCTGTGGTCTCTTGGCTTAATCGGTTTTTGAGCAATAAAACCCGAAGGAAGGTAATAATCAAATTCTTCTAATTTCATTTTTTTCTCTTTTTTTTATTTTTAATATTTTTTTATAATATTTATTCCCTGGTAATAATATTTTAAAATATCTTGATATCCGTACCCTTGAAGTGCCATACCATATGCACCCCATTGGGACATTCCAACCCCATGCCCATTCCCTGAACCAGAAAATATAAAGGTTAAAGGAATATTTGATTTCACAATTTCTAATTTAGGTATTTCCTCTTCTTTTTCCTTTTCTTTTTCTTCTTTGTTTTTCTTCATTAATTCAAGTAATTCTTTAATAGTCCAATCTTCCTTTTGTTCTAAAATTTCCTCTATTGACTCTTTTTGCTCTTCTTTGTCTTCAATTTCCTTCTTGTCTTCTGTATTTTCCGTAATAATTGTTCTTTTCCCGATCACTTCGATATGGAAAAGTGTACTCCTGATCAAACCTGCCCCTATTAAACTCCTAAAATCATTAGTTTTCATATTAATAACTGTACTATTATCAGCAGTAAAAGTTAATTCACTTATTCTGCCGGTTTCAGTTATTTTAATCGGTTCAATTGAAATAACCGAATTTATCTTAAAACCTTGTTTTTGCAGTTTTTCTGTCAATTCTTTTTCGTTTATAGAGTAAGACCAGGTGTGATGCGGAGGAGAAACTTTTTCTTCAAATTTTGATTCTACACTTCTTAAATATGGTAAAAAACTCCCCCAAACATTCTCACTATCCTCAGTATATCCTCCACTATCGGAATGATAAACTGCATTAATCGGCTCGCCCTTATAGACCATAATTACTCCTCGAGTTTCATCAACCGCTTTATTGGTTAAAGGGTCTTCATGGTTCACCCCTCCGTAAGCCTGACTATTGGTAGTAGCACAAATATTATAGCCTTTATCGATATATTTATTCATATTAAAGATAGCGAAAGTTCTTGCTGCAATTGCCTGTGCCTTTAAAGTTTCTTTCGGCCAACGAGGGGATATTTCTTTCTTTAAAACCCCGTAAAGATATTCCTCAATACCAATAATATTAATGACATTTAATTTTCCATACTCTTTATCAATATCTATCTCTATATTTCCCCGGTAGCGATATTTTTGCCCGTTGGTCACAACCATAATTTTAGAATTTCCCACCGGAATTATTCTTACGGGACCGGAATAAACACCTTTTCCCAAAATCTCTATTCCTTTGTCATGCGGTAATAATTTAAATATCTTACTTTTTTCTTCACTTATAAGACTGTTTGACTTTAAATTGTAAATCTTAAAAGTGCCGTCTCCGCTTATATTGATTTCGGTTTGATTTAAGAATATACCCACTCGAAGCATTGGCTGTTTTTCTGCTGAGAAAATAGTATTAGTAGATATAAGCAGTAAAAAAATACATATCCCTAAAAATAAAAAAAATTTTTTCCTACCTGTCTTTTTCAATATATTTTCTACCTCTTTCATATTTTTGCCCTTTGGCTTTTTCATTTCTCATTCTTCCGCGGGATTACTACGCTTCCTTTTTCGCATTAGTCTGTTTCTTTCTTCTGGATACTGGATTTTGACTCTTGGCTTCTTGCTACTAATTTCTTCAAAAAATACGAGATACAAACTTAGTTTCTGAATTCTATTTTCCTAACTCGATACTTGATACGCAATACTAATTATTTGCTATCTTTCTATAACAATTTTCCTTGAGTATCATTTTTTCTTTTTTTGCCTAAATATTCATAAGTTAAATCTGTTGCTACTCTTCCCTTGGGAGTTCGACGAAGAAAACCTTTTTGCAGAAGATACGGTTCATAAACGTCACAAACAGTGTCCGTATCTTCGCTGATGGAGGCAGCTAATGTTTGCAGACCCACCGGACCGCCGGAAAATTTTTCTACTATAGTAAGTAATAATTTTTTATCTACATCGTACAAACCAAAATCATCAATCTCCATCATTTTTAAACCATAATCAGCGATTTCTTTGTTGATAACTCCTTCACCTTTTATCTGAGCATAATCGCGAAGTCTTCTTAAAAGTCTATTGGCAATACGAGGAGTGCCTCTTGATCTCAGAGAAATCTTTTTTGCTGCTTCTTCGGTTATTTTAACTTTTAATATCTTAGAAGATCTTATTACTATCTGTTCAAGCTCATTTTCCTGATAATAACCAACTCGAGTTATCACTCCGAAGCGGCTTCTTAGGGGTGAGGTAATTAGCCCTGTACGAGTTGTGGCCCCAATAAGAGTAAATTTTGGCAAACTTATACGTATAGAACGGGCACTTGGACCTTTGCCAATTAGAATATCTAATTCATAATCTTCCATAGCGGGATATAATATTTCTTCTACTGCTCGATTTAGTCGATGAATTTCATCAATAAATAAAACATCATTTTCCTGCAAATTAGTAATTATAGCTGCTAAGTCTCCTGCTCTTTCAATAACCGGGCCGGAAGTCATCTTGATATTGACTCCCATCTCATTAGATATTATATAAGCTAAGGTAGTTTTGCCTAAACCGGGGGGACCGTATAAAAGAATGTGATCAATAGGTTCTCCTCTTTTTCGGGCAGCACTTATATATATATTAAAATTTTTTCTAATATTTTCCTGCCCAATAAATTCTTTAAAAAATTTAGGCCTTAAATTTACATCTAAATCCGGCTCTTCTTTCCTTAATCCTAAATCAATAGCTTTTTCTTTAAATTCCATCTGTTACTCCATTAAATATTAAAACAAAACGTTTTTAAAATCAGCAACTACAATTATTAAAAATTTTAGTAAGTTAAAATTAATAATTATCCTCTAATCTTCAGAGATTCTCGAACTAACTCTTCCACCGTTAATTCCCCTTTAAATTTCTCTTGGGTTTTTTCCACAGCGGACCTTGCTTTTTTGTAAGTATAACCTAATACTTTAAGAGCATCTATGGCATCACTTATATTCTCAGATTTAAAGGTTTTCTCTATGCCTGTTTCCAAAAAAGTGATTTTACTTATTTTTTCTTTTAATTCTAACACGATCTTTTTAGCTAACTTATTTCCGATGCCTACTATCGCCGTAATTGAATCTAAATCTTCTTGGAGAATTGCTTTACCAAAATCATCAGGAGTCATTTTAGATAATATATTTAAGCCTACTTTTGGACCAACCCCCGGTGTGCTAATCAGTAATTCGAAGAAATTTTCTTCTTCTTTAGTTAAAAATCCATAAAGTGTTACTTTGTCTTCTCTTAAATATAAATAAGTATAAATTTTAGTCTTATCGCCGATTTTCAAGGAAAGATTATTGTAAGCAGGGATATTAATTTGGTACCCTATGCCGTTTGTATTTAATACAAGATAATTTATACCAACTGTATCAACTATTCCCTCTAAAAAAGATATCAAATTTAAACCTCCTATAATAATAGTTAACTGGTTAACTGGTTTGGTGCTAATTCCTCAACTAATTAACCTAGTAACCAGGTAACTAACTAACCAATTAACTAATTCTTTACAAGATACGCTATTTAATACTTAGTATGCACATGGCAAATTGCCGCTGCCAAAGCATCTGCAGCATGGTCCGGCTGAGGAATTTCAGATAAATTAAGTAAGATTTTAACCATAGATTGAACTTGATATTTTTCCGCTCTCCCATTTCCCACAGTAGCTTGTTTAATTTGTAACGGGGTGTATTCATAAAGTTCCAGTCCCATTAGAGCAACGGTTATGGCTACCATACCATGAACCTTGCTAACTGCAAGTGCACTTCGAACATTCTTATTAAAAAATATTTCCTCAATAACAACTTCATGAGGATTATATTTTTCTATAAGTTCTTTTAGCTTATAATATATTTCTTTTATTCTAAAACTAAAAGTATCTTTCTTGTAAGTTAATATGCATCCGTAATCAACTAATTCAATTTTCTTTTTCTCATATCTAATTAAACCATAACCTGTATTGCTAAGCCCGGGGTCGATACCTAAAACAATCACGAGTTATCCCCACTGGCTGATATTTCTTCCATAATTTCGTCGGCAATATTAAAATTAGCATAGACTTTCTGCACATCATCTTGGTCTTCCAACTGTTCCATTAGATTTATCATTTGCGTTGCTTTTTTACCTTCCAAATCTACAGTAGTTTTTGGAATTAAAGTAACTTCACTAAGTAAGTAATCAATATTCTGTTCTTTTATCAAATTACTAAATTTCTCGTAATCCTCAGGTGGAGTGATAACTTCAATATTTTCATTATCACTTTTTACATCTTCAGCTTCTGCTTCAAGGGCTAAATCTACAATAGTGTCTTCATTAACTTTGGCTTTCTCAAAGATAAAATATCCTCTTTTGTCAAACATCCAGGCTACACAACCGCTTTCACCTAAATTGCCGCCACTCTTAGAAAATATTTTTCTAAGCTCTGGGGCTGTTCTATTTCTATTATCAGTTAAAACCTCTATTAAAACTGCAACCCCTCCCGGTCCATAACCTTCATATAATAGCTCTTCATAAGAAACTCCGTCGGCTCCACCAGTTCCTCGTTTAATAGCTCTTTCAATATTTTCGTTAGGCATATTGTTTTCTTTTGCCAATTGAATTGCAGTTTTTAATTTTACGTTAGTTTCGGGATCTCCTCCCCCTGAACGTGCAGCAACAGTTATCACTCGAATTATTTTGGTGAAAATCTTTCCTCTCTGTTCATCCGCTTTACCTTTTTTTCTTTTAATAGTACTCCACTTTGAATGTCCAGACATATTTTATTTCTCCTTAAATAAAAAATTATTAAAACTTTAAGTGTGGTTAATTTTTAATAATTTTAGCATATTAAAAGAGCAGATTCAATAAATTAGTATTTAGTATTTAGTATTTAGTTAAGAAAATACAAAATTCAAAATACGAGGGATAAAAAATATGAAAAATATCTATTTAAAAGAGAGGTTTTTTAGGAGTAGTTCGCTTATGCGCGCTTTTAGTTATTTTGTCTTGAATCTTTTTTTCTATTATTTTATTGCTTGATCTTCCTGTTCTTAAATACTTATCTAATTGCTCATAACTTATACCAATTTCTTTTTCGTCGGTTTGACCTTCCCAAAGACCTGCAGAAGGAGGTTTGTCTATAATTTTTTTGGGAATACCTAAATAATCTGCTAATTCTCTAACCTGGCTCTTTAATAAATTACCTAAAGGTAAAATATCTGCTCCTCCATCACCATATTTAGTAAAATATCCTATCATTAACTCGCTTTTGTTCCCGGTTCCTACAACTAAATAATTTAACTTGTTAGCAAAATAGTACAAAGTTGTCATTCTTAATCGGGGTTTTAAATTTGCTTCTGCTAATTTGAAACTTCCTTCGTTTTCTTTATTATTTAACAGCTGAATGAACGAATCGTATACTTTTGATACATCAGTTATTTTATAAGGAATATCAAATTTATTGATAAAGTCTAAGGCATCATTAATATCGTCTTCAAGACTATGGCAAGGTATAATTATGGCTAAGGTATTTTGGGGGAAGATTCTTATGCTTAAGGCTGCTACTACAGCAGAATCTAATCCTCCGCTTAATCCAAATACTATGCCTTTGGCCTTTGCTTCAGTTACTTTATCTTCCATCCAAATACATAATTTTTGCACTAATGTTTCCATAAATTAATTCTCCGATTAACTAGTCAATAGTGAATAAGTCGTAGGGGCAGACCTTGTGTCTGTCCCTACATTATACAATAAAATCCAGAAAATAAAAAATCCCGGCAGCGTCCTACTCTCCCACAGAAAAACTGCAGTACCATCGGCGCAGGAGGGCTTAACTACTGTGTTCGGGATGGGAACAGGTGTGACCCCTCCGCCATTA
>DASRMF010000086.1:0-2806 GCA_035648055.1 Atribacterota bacterium | reverse complement strand
CCAAAAAAGACGATTCAGGATAAAGATAAAAGTGAAGAGGATTCTTCTATTCAGGCCAAAGAAGTATCTACTGATTTAGATTTTAACCAGGCTTGGACTACAATTTTAAATAAGATAAAAAAAACTAAAATGGCTGTCTATTCTTTTATTGTAGCTAATAATTTGGTTACTATAGAAAATGATAAATTGATAATCGGATTTAATAAGAAATATACCTTTCACAAAGAGAGTTTAGAAAAACAAAATAATAAAATATTATTACAAGATTTAATCAAAGAAGAGACAGGCAGGGTTTTAGCTGTAGAATGTATTATCAACGACAATGGCAAAGAGGATTCTTTTTTAGAGGCCGAACAAGAAAATAAAAAAAAAGCCGCAGGAACAAGGAATGAAGAGGGAAATGAACGAGGAGAAAGAGCAGGAGAAGAAAGAGAGATAAAAGATAATATAAAAAAAAGAAGTAATGAGGTCTCAGAAGATAATATATTAATTAAAGAGTCGTTAAATTTATTTGAAGGAACGATTATTAAGAAAAAATAGACTATATTAGAGAAAGGAGTAAGAAGAAAACAATGGATATGAAATTTCTTATGAAACAAGCACAAGTTATGCAGAAAAAGATGGAAGAAATGAAAAAAGAGTTGGCTCAAAAAGAAGTTAGAGTTTCTTCTGGGGGAGGGATGATTGAGATTGTAGTAAATGGCCAACAGGAAATTAAAGAAATTAAAATAGAACCAGATGTAATAGATGCAAATGAAAAAGAGATGTTAGAAGACTTAATTTTGGCAGCAGTCAACGAGTCAATACGTCAGTCAAAAGAATTAGCTGCTCAAGAAATGAGTAAATTAACCGGGGGTATGGATGTTCCCGGATTATTTTAAGAGGAGGGAAAGGTGTCCTTTAGATATACTAAACCTTTTGCCAGATTAATCGATGAATTTTCAAAAATGCCGGGTATAGGTCCCAAGACAGCCCAGAGATTAGCTTTTTATATTTTAAAAAATTCTTCAGAAAGCGTTGGAAATTTGGCTAAGACAATATTAGAGGCCAAAGAAAAAGTTAGACATTGTTCGATTTGCGGCAATATAACCGATCAAGAGATATGTGAAATTTGCCAGAATATTAATAGAGATAAGTCTACTATATGTGTTGTAGAAAAGGCAAGTGATTTGATTGCCATAGAAAATACAGGGGAATATAAAGGCTTATATCATGTTTTAGAAGGAGCAATCTCCCCTTTAGACGGAGTAGAACCGGAAAATTTAAAAATTAATAGTCTATTAAAAAGGTTAAAGACTGAAAAGATAAAAGAGATAATATTAGCCACCAATCCCAATATTGAGGGAGAAGTTACCGCTTCTTATATCAATAAATTGATTGAACCTTTAAATATAAAAGTAACCCGTATTGCTTATGGTGTGCCTATAGGGGGAAGCTTGGAATTTGCCGATGAAGTGACTTTAACTCAAGCTTTAATGGGAAGGCAAGAAATTAAATAGCTTTTAATTTTACAATTTTGTAATTTATGATAAAATAATATTGTATAGGTCTATTAAGAAAATATTAAAAAATGGAGGAACAATATAATGAATAAGACAAAAATTACCATTGATGGGAATACGGCTGCTGCTCATACTGCGTATCATTTGAGTGAAGTTGTAAATATATATCCTATCACCCCTTCTACTCCCATGGGAGAACTTTCTGATCTCTGGGCTTCTGAAGGAAAACCAAATATCTGGGGAACAGTTCCTCAAGTAACTGAAATGCAAAGCGAAGGGGGTGCATCAGGAGCCGTTCATGGTTCTTTACAAAGAGGAGCGCTTACTACAACTTTCACTGCTTCTCAGGGGCTTCTATTAATGATTCCTAACATGTTTAAAATTGCCGGTGAATTAACTTCTACCGTATTTAATGTTGCTGCTCGTTCGGTAGCCTGTCAAGCACTTTCCATATTTGGAGA
Source organism: Atribacterota bacterium (assembly GCA_035648055.1). Taxonomy (GTDB): domain Bacteria; phylum Atribacterota; class Phoenicimicrobiia; order Phoenicimicrobiales; family Phoenicimicrobiaceae; genus Sediminicultor. Next base: position 843 of record DASRMF010000086.1, on the reverse strand, counting down.
TCATAGTGATGTCATGGCCACCAGAGGAACCGGCTTTGCCTTACTTGCTTCTAACTCGGTTCAGGAAGCCATGGATTTTCCCTTAATTGCTCAAGCGGCAACCTTAAAATCTCGAGTACCATTTCTTCATTTCTTTGATGGGTTTCGTGTTTCGCATGAAATTTCTAAAGTTGAACTTTTAACTCCGGAAGAAATGAGACCTTTAATTGATGATGATTTGGTAAGAGCTCATCGAAAAAGAGCACTTTCTCCTGATCATCCTTTTATCAGAGGAACAGCTCAAAATCCGGATGTATTCTTTCAGGCTCGAGAGACAGTTAACCCTTATTATCTTGCTTGTCCGGATATAGTGCAAAAAGTTATGGATAAATTTGAGAAAGCCGTAGGGAGAAAATATGAACTATTCCAGTATTTTGGTGCCCCGGACGCAGAAAGAATTATTGTATTAATGGGTTCCGGTGCGGAAACAGCCCAGGAGACCGTTGAATACTTAATGGAAAAAGGAGAAAAAGTAGGATTAATAAAAGTTCGTCTTTACCGACCATTTTCCGTTGAGCATTTTATTAATTCTATTCCTAAAACTGTAAAGACTATGGCAGCCTTAGACCGTACTAAAGAACCGGGAAGCATTGGAGAACCACTTTATACTGATATAGTAACAGCAATACAGGAAGGAATATCTGAAGGAATAGCTCCCTTTAAGAAGTCTCCTAAGATAATTGGAGGTAGGTATGGGCTTTCTTCTAAAGAATTTACTCCTGCTATGGTAAAAGGATTATTTGAGGAGATGAAAAAAGAAGTCCCTAAGAATCATTTTACTATAGGAATAAATGATGATGTAAC
>DASRMF010000085.1:0-2060 GCA_035648055.1 Atribacterota bacterium | reverse complement strand
GATACGGGGCAGTGGGATAAGGCAATTGAATACTATAAGAATAGTTTATTGATTAGTGAGGAAATAAATAATTTAATAAGAAAAGCAAGTACATTAAAAGGAATGGGGTTAGCCCATCTATTTAAAGGTGATATCTCTATCGGGCATTCTTATCTTGAAGAAAGTTTGAAAATTTGTGAAAAGATAAACGATAAAAATATACGTTCTATGGCATTAAACAATTTAGGCATATATTATGATATGATCGGTGAATGGCAAAAAGCAGTTGAATTTTATGTAAAAAGTTTAATTATTGCTAAAAAACTTAATAATATTTATTTTATTTATAATATATTGAGCAACCTTGGTTTCGCCTATTCATCACTTAATAACCATAAAAAAGCTATTAATTACTTTAAGGAAAGCATTAAAATCTCTGATAAAATTGGAGATATATATAGCAAGGGGATAAATTATTTACATTTAGGAGAAGAATATCTTAAAGAAGATAATTTTAGCAAAACAAGATATTATATTATTCAAGCAGAAGAGATATTTAAAAAATTAGAAGACAAATTAGGGTTAGCAGATGTATATAAATTAAAGGCTAAACTATACAAAAGTTTAAAAAAATGGGAAGATTCTGAAATATTTTTCAAAAAAGCCGTAAGAATATATTTGAAATTCGGTGATAAGATAAACGAGGGCGAGAGTTATTATGAGTGGGGAGATATGTTATTTATAAAGGAAAATAAAGATTCAGCTAAAAAGAAATTGATAAAGTCTAAAAAAATATTGGGAAGTATTGGTGCAAAAAAGCATCTTAAAGAAATTGAAGAAAAATTGAATAAATTAAAAAATGTTAAATATGAATAATCTATATTTGAATTATAGAATAAGCTTTTAAAACCACTACATTTACATAGACAGGCGAGACGCCTGTACTACGGGAGAGATAGAGATATACTCGATACGAATTTATTCTGATTCTTGGTTTTTATTCTCTTTGCGAGATACGATTCACGAGATACGAAATACGGATTTTTATTGGTTTATTTGCATTTTACATTATTTGCTATATAATATAAGCGGGGGATGGTATATCGGAGTTTAAATTTTTAAGTAAACTCCCGATAATAGCAAATCAATCGAAAGGTTGAGACGCAAAGTCACAGGTCTAAAACTATTAATTTAGTCAAGATGGCTGGACCACCGAAGGAGATGATTTAAAATGAAGAAAAGATTTGATTTAAAACTTCTATCTGTTCTCTGCGTGGTGGTATTGATCTTTTTAGCTTTATCTACTTTTGCCTTTTCTGCCAAAAAAGAAAAGGTTCAAGAGTGGATAGGGAAAGAAGGCGGTTCTATCACTCTCAGAAATGTTACCATTACTTTTGGAAAAAATGTTCTGACCAAAGATACTAAAATTCACATTATCTACTTTGGTGATGGTGAATATCAATTTGGGCCTGAAGTAAAAGTTAATGGGACATATACCGTTTGTTTTGAAGAGCCACCAGAGAAAGTATTCACTTTTAGACAAGGTGAATGGATAGAAGTAGATGATTATGATGGTAGTGGATGTTTTGAAACTGACCATTTTTCACGATACCGTGGTTTGTGATAAGTTTCTGAAAACATAAGACCATCCCCCCCTCTTTTTTAAATGATAGAAAAATAGAAGTAGAAATAACCTCAGAACTAATCTGGGGTTATTTTTGTTTACAGCCAAGTCAATTAATTGACGCTTCTCTGGTAGCTATGTTAAAATCAGTAAGACAATATATGTAATATTTATCTTGCTTGGGATTGCCACGCACCAAAAACGGTGCTCGCAATGACAGAGGGAAATGGGAATAAATTAGTCGTTAGTGAATAGTGAATAGTAGTTAGCAAAGAAAATAAGATAAGAAATACAAAGGATAGATTCCCGCTTTCGCGGGAATGACAGAGAGGTATGGAGAGTAAATTGTATGTCTGAAGAAAAGAAAGACCCATATGGTAAATTAAAAAAGCAGATGTATTTAGCAAAAATAATATTTCATATACCTAATTTTATAAAATTATCCTTAAGATTACTT
>DASRMF010000084.1:0-55665 GCA_035648055.1 Atribacterota bacterium | reverse complement strand
GGGAATGACAGAGAGGTATGGAGAGTAAATTGTATGTCTGAAGAAAAGAAAGACCCATATGGTAAATTAAAAAAGCAGATGTATTTAGCAAAAATAATATTTCATATACCTAATTTTATAAAATTATCCTTAAGATTACTTAAAGATAGGAGAGTTCCCTTTTATTTAAAATTACTGGTATACGGAGCAATTGTCTATGTATTATCTCCCTATGATTTAATCCCTGATTTTTTAGTCCCGTTTTTTGGATATTTTGAAGATATTATTATCGGAATATTATGTTTAATTGGTTTGGTTAAGGGCAGCCCGCCTGAAGTTGTAGAAGGATACGTAAAAGCAATAGATGCGGAGAATAAACAGAAATATAGATTTTTTCGTTAATAGAGAGGATAATTTAAAATATGCAAATTGGAATTAAATCTTTAGGGTGTCCTAAAAACTTTGTCGATACCGAAGTAATTTGTGGGAAGTTAAGAGAGAGCGGATACCAAATAAGTGAGAAGATTGAAAATTCAGATATAGTAATAATAAATACCTGCAGTTTCATAAAAGATGCCGTAGAAGAATCCATAGAAGAAATTCTTAATCTGGTAAAATTAAAGAAAGAAGGAAAGATAAAACACATAATAGTAACCGGATGTCTTCCTCAGAGATATAAAGATGACAATCTTAATCAGGAACTCCCCGAAGTTGATGCTTTTTTAGGGGTCGAAGATTTAGTAGATATCGATAATGTAATAAAAAGTGTTTTGCAAGGCGAACAAATCTATAAAGTTAGCCCCGAGCCTAAATTTCTTTATAACCATAATACCCCTCGAACTATTTTAACCCCCAAGCATTACGCCTATATTAAAATATCCGAAGGCTGCCAAAATAATTGTTCCTATTGCCTGATACCTCAAATTAGAGGAAATTATCGCAGTAGAAAGATGGAAGATATAATTGACGAAGTAAAAATGCTTTCTGAAAAACAAAATCTTTCTGAGATAATTTTAATTGGCCAGGATACAACTTTATACGGAATCGACCTCTATAGAGAATATAAATTAGCTGAATTGCTTAAAAAACTTTCTCTTCTCGAATTAAATAATTTAAAATGGATAAGACTTTTATACACCCATCCCGCTCATTATGATGAAGAGTTAATAGACGTAATAGCCAATTATCCTAAAATATGTTCTTATCTGGATTTACCTTTACAGCATATAAGTGATAAAATACTAAAAAGAATGAATAGGCCGGTTAAAAAAGGATATATTATTTCGTTAATTAATAAATTAAGAGATAGAATCCCTAATTTAACCTTGCGCACTACTTTTATGGTGGGATTCCCCGGTGAAACTGATAAAGAATTTGAGGAATTATTGAGTTTTGTTAATGAATCTCGATTTGAAAGGGTAGGGACTTTTGTTTTCTCCCGGGAAGAGGGAATTCCGGCTTATGACTTTCCTCAACAAATTCCTATGCGAATTAAGAAAGAGCGCTTAAAAAAAGTAATGTTAGCTCAGCAGTCGATTTCAAAAGAAATAAATAGTGCTTATATGGGAAAAGAAATAGAAGTATTGGTTGATGAAATACAATCGGACAAGCCGAAAATTGCTATGGGACGAACCAAAGCAGATGCACCGGAGATAGATGGAAAAGTTATAATAAAGGGAGATAGGGCTCAAGTTGGAAAATTTGTAAAAGTGAAAGTGACAGAAGCTTCCGAATATGATTTAGTGGGAGAGATTAGTAAATAATTGAAAAGCAGGAAGGGAGAGGGATTAATCTTGATTAAAGAAAGATTGAAAATATTTAGAGACAAAATAGAAAAAGAAAAAAAAGGGATTGAATGGTTTTTAGTTACCAACCTAAAAAACTTAAATTATTTAACCGGATTTGACGGCGAAGGATTTGCTCTTATTGGGGCTGGCGGTAAAAATTATTTGCTAACTGATTCACGTTTTACTGAACAAGCCCAAAAAGAAAGCCCTGATTTTGAAATTTTAACTGACGAACCAAAGAAAAAAGACGCACGCCTATTAGCATTAAAAAAGTTAATAGAGAAAAACAAGATAGAAAAAGTAGCTTTCGAAAGCAATAATTTAAGCTATGCTGATTTTAAGAAATATTCTGAAAGCTTTGATTTTATGATATTTATAACTACTGGAAACATTATCGAACAAATAAGAATGGTTAAAGACAAAGAAGAAATTATCAAAATGAAGAAGGCAGCTCAGATAGCAACAGAAAGCTTAAAGGATGTATTTGAAATGATAGAACCGGGCATTAGAGAGCTTGATATTGCCTCTGAGTTAGCTTATACTATGAGAAAAAAAGGCGCCCAAAAGGAAGCTTTTGAAACAATTGTGGTTTCCGGAGAAAGATCATCCCTGCCACACGGAAAACCTTCTGAAAAAAAGATTAACGAAGGAGAGCTTATAACTATTGATATGGGAGCGAATTACCAAAATTATAATTCTGATATAACCCGCACTATAATTATGGGTAAAGAAAACCAAAAACAAAAAGAAATATTTTCAATTGTATTTGACGCTCAAAAAGCAGCCCTTAATTTTTTAAAGCCGGGCGTAAAGTGCAAAGAGGTGGATTCGATAGCAAGAGATATAATAGCAAAGAAGGGTTATGGAAAATATTTCGGTCATGGTTTAGGTCATGGAGTAGGGTTAGATATCCACGAATTGCCTCGAGTTTCTTTCAGTGATGACACAGTTTTATTACCCGGAATGGTAATTACCATAGAACCAGGCATATATCTGCCTGAAGTTGGCGGAGTTAGGATCGAAGATTCGGTTCTGATAACTGAGGAAGATTACGAAATATTAACCTGGTTTCCAAAAATATTAAATCTTTAAAAATATAAGGGCGGGATGGAAAATAATAACTAATAGGCAGGCGAGACGCCTGTCCTACGGTGGTAGAGATAAATAATTATTTTAAAAGGAGAAAGCATTATTATGAGCAGTAATTTAAAGAAGGTAGATCCAGAAATATTTGAAGCTATAAAAAATGAAGAGAATCGTCAAAAATACACCATAGAACTAATTGCCTCAGAAAATTTTGTTTCCCCGGAGGTATTAGAAGCACAAGGTTCAGTTTTGACCAATAAATATGCTGAGGGTTATCCGGGGAAGAAATACTATGGTGGATGTAAATACATCGATATTATAGAAAATTTAGCTATCGAGAGGGCTAAAAAGATATTTAAGGCCGAGCATGCTAATGTTCAGCCTCATTCCGGTTCACAGGCAAATATGGCGGTTTATTTTAGTGTTTTAGAAGTAGGAGATACCATTTTAGCTATGAACCTTTCTCATGGCGGCCATCTTACTCACGGAAGCCCGGTAAATTTTTCTGGTCGATTCTTTAATATTATTCCATATGGTGTAAAAAAAGATACCGGACGAATAGATTATGATAATCTAAGAGATTTAGCTATAAAAAATAAACCAAAATTAATTATCGCCGGGGCAAGTGCCTATCCGCGCGAAATTGATTTTTCTGCATTCAGGTCTATCGCAGATGAGGTGGGGGCCTATTTAATGGCTGATATTGCTCATATCGCCGGATTGATTATAGCCGGTCTTCACCAAAGTGCTGTGCCTTATTGCCATTTTGTAACCACAACTACTCATAAAACCTTAAGAGGACCGAGGGGTGGTTTAATTTTGTGCAAAGAGGAATATGCCAAAGCAATTGACAAAACTATTTTCCCGGGGATTCAAGGCGGTCCGCTAATGCACGTTATAGCAGCTAAAGCGGTTTCTTTTAAACAGGCAATGACCCCGGAATTCATAGAATATCAGAAACAAATTATAAAAAATGCTAAAACCTTGGCGAATAAATTAATAGGATTAGGTTATAATTTAGTATCCGGTGGAACAGATAATCATTTGATGTTAGTAGATCTAAGAAATAAAGGGATTACCGGAAAGCAGGCAGAGAAAGCTTTGGAAGAAGCCGGAATTACCGTGAATAAGAATATGGTTCCCTTTGACCCTCAAAAGCCTTGGGTTGCCAGCGGAATAAGAATCGGGACTCCTGCGGTGACTACCCGTGGGATGAAAGAGAAGGATATGGGTGTAATAGCCGAATTTATAAACAGGGTCCTAAATGATACGGAAAATCAGAAAATAAAAGACGAAGTAAAAAAAGAAGTAGAAAATTTTTGTAAAAAATTTGTATAGAAAGAAGTAGGGGGCAGACCTTGTGTCTGCCCGTAATGAGCAATGAGTTGTAGGGGCACGATGCATCGTGCCCCTACAATATAATTTGGAAATAGAGATTTAAATAAAAGGGGAGGCTTTATATTGATTTCAACTAGTGATTTTAAAAAAGGTTTAACTATCGACTTAAATGGTGAAATATATAGTATTGTGGATTTTCAGCATGTAAAACCCGGTAAGGGTGGTGCTTTTGTAAGAACTAAATTTAAGAATTTAAAAAGCGGGCTTGTTATAGACAAAACTTTCAGAGCGGGTGAAAAAATGGAACAAGCTATAGTTGACAGGAAAACCATGCAATATCTATATAATGATGGTAGTGGTTATTGTTTTATGGACAAAGAAAATTATGAGCAAATTTATTTATCCAAAGAACAGATAAGTGAAATTGCTGACTTGTTAAAAGAAGGTAACGATGTAGATGTTAAATTTTGTAAAGGAGAACTGGTTGGTGCAGAGCTACCAAATTTTATGAGTTTAAAAGTTATTAAAACTATGCCCGGCGTAAAAGGAAATACTGTGTCCGGTGCCCTTAAACCGGCCACTTTAGAGACCGGAGCAATAATTCAAGTCCCTTTGTTTATAAAAGAAGGGGATGTAATTAAAGTAGACACCAGGGAGAAGAAATACATTGAAAGGGAGTAAAAACAGCATATAATATATCGTATATAGTATATAGTTAAGGAAAAGAAAAGAGAGAAAGAAGTAGGGGCGTATTGCATACGCCCTCAATGATACTACAAAAAGTAGGACAGGCGTACTCGCCTGTCATGTCATACGCAATACGCGATACTAAATAGGAGTTAATAATAATGCAGACTGTTAAGACTGATCTGGGAGAAATAAATATTACCAAGGAAACTATCAGGAGTATAGTTAGTTTAAATTTAGCTGACGTTAAAGGTGTGGTCGGAAATAGAAAGTCAATTATAAAAGAGATAACCGATATGTTAAAGGGAGATACGAACGAAAATGAAACAGAAGAAGCTGCCCGCAATATAAAAGTAGAGATAAAAGATAATAAACCGTTCATAAATTTATATATTATTATAAAGTATGGTGTAAGGATACCTGATATAGCCTGGGATATTCAGAATAGAGTTAAAGAAGTTTTAATAAAAAAATTAGATACGGAGATTAATGAAATAGATATTCATGTTCAGGGGATACAGTTTCCCAAGAAAATACAAAGCAGAAAAGACTTAGTCGCCTCAAATTTATTTGTAAAAGTTTTCTAAACAACACATGGGGTCAGAAACAACACATGGGGTCAGTTCTTGCAATGACACATTTTTTTAACGACAAGCAAGCATTGATGAAAAATGTGTCATTGCAAGACCTGACCCCATGTAAACGGAGGAGTAATGGGAGGAAGAAGATTATCCCGAGAAATGGCCTTAAAAACGTTATTTCAGATTGATTTGGTGAATGCTAATATAGAAGAAACAATTAAATACACTTTTGAAAATGATAAATTTTCAGATGCAGTTAAGGAATTTACTCTAACATTAGTTAAAGGAGTAATGAGTAATTTATCTGAAATAGATAAGGCAATTAGTGATTATACTAACAATTGGTCTTTAGAAAGAATCACTAATATTGATAGAAATATTCTTCGGATAGCAATTTATGAAATATTGTACTTAGAAAATATACCCAAAAGTGTATCTATTAACGAAGCAGTTGAGTTAGCAAAAAAATATGGGACAAAAAGTTCTTTTAGTTTTGTAAACGGGGTTTTAGGGAAAATAGATAAAGATGCTAAAGTTATGAAGAAGATAAACTAAAGGCTTATGAATAATTATACAGAATCAAAAATATATACAGTTTCCAAGCTTAATAAATATATAAAAAAGCTTTTTGAAAATGATTTTAACCTGCAGGATATATGGATATTGGGAGAGATTTCCAATTTTAAGCTGCATTCTTCAGGGCATATGTATTTTGTGCTCAAAGATAAAGAAAGCCAGATTAGATGTGTAATGTTTAGAGGCAGCAATTCTAATCTTCGATTTATGCCCGGGGACGGTATGAAGGTTAAAGTACGAGGGGATGTCAGCGTTTACGAAAAAAGAGGAGAGTATCAGCTGTATGTAAAGGAAATGATAGAGTCCGGAAAGGGTGAACTTTATTTAGCTTTTGAGAGATTGAAAATAAAACTTAAAGACGAAGGGCTTTTTTCAGAAGAAGCTAAAAAGAAATTGCCGCTCATTCCGCAAAATATTGCAGTAATAACTTCTCCTACCGGAGCAGCAATCAGGGATGTTATAACTATTTCATTGAGAAGATTCCCTAATCTATCGATTTTGGTTGTACCTTCCCTGGTGCAAGGAGTATCTGCTGCTCAGGAAATTGCAAAGAAGATAGATTTCTTAAATAAATATTTTAAAGATTTAGATTTTATTATAATTGGTCGAGGCGGGGGTTCGTTGGAAGAATTGTGGGCCTTTAATGAAGAAATATTAGCTCGCAGTATCTACAACTCTAAAATTCCTATAGTTTCTGCTGTAGGCCACGAAACAGATTTTACTATTTCGGATTTTGTGGCTGACCTGCGTGTTCCCACCCCTTCTGCCGCAGCTGAAATGACTATACCGGATAAAAATAATCTGATAAATAACCTAACTTTATTAAAAAGTAAGATAAACAGAGCAGTTAAAAGAAACTTTGAATTAAAAACTGAAAAATTAAATTCTATAGCTAGAAGCCTTAAATATCAGGGACCGGAAAATAAAATTAATCAATATTACCAATATATTGATGAATTCAGTGCTCGTTTAAATTCAAGGATTAAGCATCAAGTAGAATTATACGAAGAAAAGATAAAAAAAGACTCTCAAAGACTGAAATCATTAAGTCCTTGGGCAGTAATTGAAAGAGGGTATAGTATCTGCAGAAAAGTGCCTGGTGAAGAAATTATTAAAAAATTGGAGCAAATTGAAGTTGGATCAAAAATTGAAGTTATCATAAGTGATGGTAAGATATTAAGCAAAGTAGAAAAAAAGGAGGCTGTTTTAAATTGAAAAGCAAGGAAAAAACGGAAGACATTTCTTTTGAAGAATATTTAAGAAAATTAGAAAAAATAGTGCATAAATTAGAAGAAGGTGAATTAACCTTAGACGAATCAGTAAAGGCTTATGAAGAAGGAATGAATATATCAAAAATATGTTTGGAAAAACTGAATAAAACTAAAAAGAAAATAGAACAATTAGTAATCGAGGGCGAAGAGAAGTATTCAACTAAACCTTTTTCTGAAAAAGAAGGAGGAGATACAATTAATGAATTTTGAAAAATATTTGGAAAATAATAAAAATATCATTGATAAGGCCTTAGATGAATATCTGCCGCCGGAAGAAAAACCACCATCGATTATTCACAAAGCAATGCGCTATAGTGTTTTTGGGGGAGGGAAGAGAATTAGACCAATTTTAACTTTGGCAACAGCTGAATTGTTCGGAAGAGATATTGAAAGTACGATTAAGACAGCTTGTGGAATTGAATTAATTCATACTTTTTCACTGATTCATGACGATTTGCCTTGTATAGATAATGATGACTTTAGACGGGGGAAGCCAAGCAGTCACAAGGTATTTGGAGAGGCGATAGCATTATTAGCAGGGGACGCCCTTTTAGTTTCTGGATTTGACTTAATTATTAAAAATTCGGAAGTTAAAGAAATAAAAAAACAATCTATTTTAAAAGTAATAAAAGAAACATCCTTTTATATTGGAACTGAAAACATGCTGGGAGGACAGGTAGAAGACATAACCTTGAATGATGAAGATATCGCAAAAGAAAATTTAATTAACCTATACATGAAAAAAACTGCTTCTCTAATTTGTCTTTCTATTAGGGCAGGAGCAATATTATCCGGGGCAAACCAAAGGCAGCTTAAAGCTTTAACCAAGTATGGTGAAAATATAGGATTAGCTTTTCAAATTGTTGATGATATGCTCGATATCATGCAAGACCAAAGGGATACGGGAAAACCTAATTATGCTACTAAATTTGGAATGAAAGAATCAAAGAGCGAATCCGAAAGGTTAATTAAAGAAGCAAAAGATTCTCTAAAAATATTCAATAGCAAAGCGGAAACATTAAAAAGTTTAGCAGATTATTTGCTCACAAGAAAAAGATAATGGGAGGGGAAATGTTTAGATCAAACAATAGAGAATTTAACGAAACAAGACCTATAAAAGTTAAAAGGAATTATGTAAAATATGCAGAGGGATCCACTCTTATGGAGATGGGGGATACTAAAATAATATGTACCGCTACGGTTGAAAATAAGGTTCCTTTATTTTTAAGGGGGACAAAACGGGGTTGGATTTCAGCCGAATACTCTATGATTCCTCGAGCGAATCAGATTAGAAATATAAGGGATTCAGTTAAAGGCAAAATAAGTGGAAGGTCTTCCGAGATTCAAAGACTAATAGGGAGATCCTTAAGATCGGTAGTAGATTTTGCTGAATTAGGAGAGAGAACTATATGGATAGACTGCGATGTAGTTCAAGCCGATGGTGGAACCAGAACTTCAGCAATTATCGGTTCTTTTATTGCTCTATTTGATGCCTTAAATTATTTAAAAGCCGAAGGACAAATAATTGAAATTCCTATAAAAGATTATGTAGGGGCAATTAGTGCGGGAATAGTCGATGGAGAAATGTTATTAGATTTAAATTACGAAGAAGATTCTCGTGCTCAAGTCGATTTAAACATGGTAATGACTGAAAAAGGAGAGGTAATAGAAATTCAAGGAACGGCTGAAGGTAAGCCTTTTTCTAAAAGAAATTTACAGGAATTGATTAAGTTGGCAGAGACAGGAATAAAACAAATAATCGAAAAGGAAAAAAACATACTGGGAGAGATATGTTAGAAATACTTATTGCTACAAACAATTTAGGTAAAGTTAGGGAAATAAAAGATATTTTAGATGGTCGTCAAATAAAGATTTTAACTATGAAAGATTTTCCGCATCTTCCAAAGATAGAGGAAGATGGTAAAACCTATCAAGAAAATGCTTTTAAAAAAGCCAAGAAGACATTAGAGTATACCGGTAAAATATGCCTGGCAGATGATTCGGGATTGGAAATTGATTATTTAAAAGGGAAACCAGGAATATATTCTTCAAGATGGGGAAATAGTGACGAAGAGCGTATAAATAAAGTACTTAAATTATTAGAAGATGTTCCACTAGATAAAAGAAATGCGAAATTTGTTTGTGCTGCAGTACTTGTTTTCCCTGATGGTAGAACATATATGGTGAAGGAAGAATGTGAGGGTATTATAGGGTTTCAACCAAAAGGCGAGCATGGCTTTGGCTATAACCCTATTTTTTTAGTTCCAGAATATAATAAGACTTTTGCAGAATTAGGAGATGAGATTAAGAATCAGCTAAGCCATAGGGGCAAAGCAATGAGAAGGATGGTTGATATTATAAAAGAAATAGTCGGTAATAAAAGAATACAGTGATGAGTGATGAGTAAAATGTAATGAGCAAAGAAAAATATAGTGTAATGGCATAGAGCGTGTAAAATAGTGCATTGGGTACATAGTTAGTTGGTTAAGAAAACAGAAAAAAAAGAAATCAGAAGACAGAATAAATCGTATCGAGCATTGCGTGAAGGAAATCAGTTTTTAGTTGTAAGTAACGTGTAAAAAGTGCCTGTTATTGTAATTTAAGAAATTTAATCTTGTTACTCATTACTTATTTCTCATTACTGTATTTTTCATTGACTTATATAAATATTTCCTATATAATAGCTTTTGTTTCGGGGCGTAGCGCAGTTTGGCAGCGCACCTGCTTTGGGAGCAGGGGGTCGGAGGTTCAAATCCTCTCGCCCCGACTTTGCGGGAATAGCTCAGTTGGTAGAGCACTAGCCTTCCAAGCTGGTTGTCGCGGGTTCGAGACCCGTTTCCCGCTCCATTGTAATATTCTCGCGCCTGTGGCTCAATAGGATAGAGCAACGGACTTCTAATCCGTAGGTTGGGGGTTCGATTCCCTCCAGGCGCGCCATTAAAAATAAAATATGGTGGGCGTAGCTCAGCCTGGTTAGAGCCCTGGAATGTGGCTCCAGAGGTCGGGGGTTCAAATCCCCTCGCTCACCCCAGTTTGTCAATCTGCGCTCGTAGCCCAATTGGATAGAGCTGCGGATTTCGGATCCGATGGTTGGGGGTTCGAGTCCCTCCGAGCGCGCCAAAAATAATAGTAGAATTTTTAGAATAAATATAGTATTATATATTAAGTGTAAATTTTTTTTGCTGGTTCTTTTTCTTTACTCGATACCAGATACGCAATACGCGATACGAGTAGGCATTTAGTATTTTTAATTTGTGGGCCGTTAGCTCAGTTGGTAGAGCACCTGACTTTTAATCCGGGTGTCACAGGTCCGAGTCCTGTACGGCCCACCACAAAATTAAAAATGCGAGGGTGGTGGAATTGGTAGACACGCTGGATTTAGGATCCAGTGGGTAACTCCATGCGGGTTCGAGTCCCGCCCTTCGCACCAAAAAATGCGATTGCGATAAGGAAATATAAGCATTTTAATTTATGAAATTTGTAAAATTTAGTTAAAATAAATAAAAACAGCCGCAAAATTATTTGCGGCTTTGTTGCAATTATAGAACAAGACTAGCGTATAGAGAAATTAGTATTATAGTATTTAGTATATAGCGAAGAAAGGAAAAGAGAAGGAAGTAGGGGCGCTTGCAATAACAGAAAAGTCCGAAAACAGTTTTACGTTTTGAAAACTGATTTTCTTAACGCGATACTCGATACGAACACGCTAACTAAGTAAGTACTAATTTAATTGGTAAATTGGTCAATCGGGAAATTATTATATAATTGAATTGGTGGAGGTTTTAGGGAATGTTAAAAGTAGAAATTATAACGAAAAAAGAAAATGAAGTGAAACTTAAAATTGAAATGGATAAATTAAAAGTAAACAGCAGTTTAGATAAAGTATACAATGATACATCTTATCAAATAAAAATACCAGGATTCCGAAAAGGTCGAATCCCTAAAAATATTTTAAACTTGCATTTAGGGAAAGAATATTTTTATGAAAAGACTGCTGAAAAATTAATTCCGGAGTGTTACCTCGAAGCTGTAGACAAAAATAGTATCCAACCAATAAATCAACCGGAAATCAAGGTAATACAAATAGAAGAAGATAAACCATTAATTTTTGAAGCAACAGTTCAAGTAAAGCCGGAAGTAAAACTGGGTTCTTTTGATAAAATTACTACTCAAAAAGAAGATGTAAAAGTTACGAATACTGACGTAAACAACGAAATAAAAAGAATTCAAGAAAATTTTGCTAAATTAATAATTGTTAAAGATCGTAAAGTAAAAAAAGGTGATTTTTTGGTAATTAATTCAAAAGGATATATTGAGGGAAAAGAAATAGAAGGAAGTAAGGTTGATAAACAAATTATTCAGTTAGGGGAAAATATGCCACCTGAGTTTAGTAAGAAACTTATTGGCTGTTCGGCAGGAGATGATAAAGAGATAAAGATTTTAGTTCCCAAAGATGCTACGGATAAGAAAATTGCAGGCAAAGAAATTATATATAAAGTTAAAATTGTGGAAGTAAAAGAAAAAGAGGTACCTGAGTTAAATGAGGATTTTGTTAAAACAGTAGGTAACTATAAAACTTTAGATGATTTTGAGAAAGATATTAAGAGTAAATTAGAAAAACAAGTAGAAATGGTTAATAAAAATAATTACGAACACAAGTTATTAGAAAAAGTGGTTGATGTGTGTGAAGTAAAAGTTCCAAAAGTATTAATTGAAAGAGAAGTAGAATATATGATGCAATCTCTGGAAGATGACTTAAAATCTAAAGATTTATCTTTACAAGATTACTATAAGAACATCAAGACTGATGAAGAAAAAGTTAAAAAAGAATACGAAATCGTTGCTGAAAAAAGAATAAAACAAGAATTAGTTTTAGATAAAATTAGTCAGGATGAGAAAATTACAGTTTCCGAAAAAGAAGTTGAAGATAAAATTAAAACAATCGCTAAAGAGATGAAACAAGATGCTTTAAAAGTAGAGGCAACTTTAAAAAAGAACAATAATTTAGATGATCTAAAAGAAAGTTTAAAAAGAGAGAAAATAATCAATTTTTTAAATAATAAAGTAAAAGTAGTAAATTCTAAAAAGGAGGTCAAATCCGAATGACTTTAATCCCTATTGTAGTAGAACAAACTCCTCGAGGGGAGAGATCTTATGATATCTATTCTCGATTACTTAAGGATAGAATAATATTTTTAGGAACAGAAATAGATGATGCAGCGGCTAATACCGTAATTGCTCAATTATTATTTTTGGAAGCAACTGATCCCGATAAAGATGTTTATATTTACATCAATAGCCCTGGTGGTTCAGTAAGTTCTACCATTGCTATATATGATACCATCCAATATGTAAAATCAGATGTTTCCACCATATGTATAGGCATGGCTGCCAGTGGCGCAGCTTTAATTTTAGCTTCAGGTACAAAAGGGAAAAGATTTGCTTTGCCTAATTCAAGGATTATGGTGCATCAACCCTTAGGAGGAGCACAGGGCCAGGTTACAGACATAGAGATACAGACTCGAGAGCTGAAAAGAATTAAAGATACCCTGAATGAAATATTAACTCGCCATACCGGGCAAAAATTAGAAAAAATAAAGAAGGATACTGAAAGAGATTTCTATATGACTGCTCAAGAATCTAAGGAATATGGATTAGTTGATGAAGTAATTAAAAGAAGAGAGGAAGCAGTAAAGAAATAGGAAGAGGTGAAAAATAATGAAATGTTCGTTTTGCGGTAAAACTCAAGAGGAAGTATATAAAATAGTTGCAGGTCCTGGTGTTTGTATATGTGATGAATGCATCAAGGTATGCAATGATATTATATTAGATAGAAGAAAGAAAGAAGACAAGCCATTTGATTTAAAAAATGTTCCTTTACCTAAAGAAATTAAAAGTTTTTTAGATGAATATATAGTGGGGCAAGATAAGGCAAAGAAAATTCTCTCAGTTGCCATATATAACCATTACAAAAGAATAAAAAGTAACAGTAACGATAAAAAAAACAAAAAAGATAAAAAAATAGATAAGAAACAAGAAGAGGTAGAATTAGAGAAGAGCAATATTTTGTTAATAGGTCCTACAGGGTGTGGGAAGACCTTGTTGGCCAAGACTTTGGCTAAAAAATTAAATGTACCGTTTGTTATTGCGGACGCTACAACTTTAACCGAAGCGGGATATGTTGGTGACGATGTAGAAAATATCCTGTTAAATTTACTAAGAGTAGCAAACGATGATGTAAGTTTAGCCCAAAAAGGAATAATATACATAGATGAAATTGATAAAATAGCCCGTAAATCTGAGAATCCATCAATTACCAGGGATGTATCAGGCGAAGGAGTACAGCAGGCTCTTTTAAAAATTATTGAAGGTACAGTAGCAAGCGTGCCTCCTTATGGGGGAAGAAAACATCCGCAAGAAAAGAATATTCAGATAGACACCAGGGAAATATTGTTTATTTGCGGGGGAACTTTTGAAGGGTTGGAAAATATAATAAATTACCGAATGGGTAGTAATAATATTGGATTTAAAGCAGATATCAAAAGTAAAAATGACAAAGAAAGAAATTATAAATTAATGGAAAATGTTTTGCCGGAAGATTTAATAAAGTATGGTTTAATCCCCGAGTTGGTTGGGAGATTACATATAATTTCTACATTGGAAGCTTTAGATAAAGACGCATTAATAAAAATATTGACCCAGCCTAAAAATGCCATAGTGAAACAATATAAGAAGATATTTGAATTAGAAGGTGTAAAACTTAACCTTACCCCTGAAGCTTTAGAGGCTATTGTGGAGGAAAGTATAAAACGAAAAATAGGGGCAAGGGGCTTGCGTTCAATTATGGAAGATTCGATATTAGATATAATGTATCAGATACCTTCGGAGAAAGATATTGAAGAATGCACAATTACCGAGGAAGTTGTGAAAAAGAAACAGATACCTGAAATAAAAAGATATAGTGAAGATTTAAAAAAAGAAACAGCGTAAAAAAGGGAGATTTAATATTTTATATGAATAACAAAAATATAAAAAGCTTAGATAAAAATATATTACCTTTGTTACCACTAAGAGAGTTAGTGGTTTTTCCCAATATGATTATTCCTCTTTTTGTAGGGAGAGAACAATCTATTAATGCTTTAGAAGAAGCAATAAATTTAAAAAGCTTGATATTTATCGCAGCTCAGATAGACCCGGAGATAGAAAAACCAAAAGTTGAAGACATATATTCTATGGGAACAATTGCCAAGATAGTACAAATTTATAAACTACCGGATGATACCATAAAAATATTAGTGGAAGGAATCGGTAGAGCAAAAATCAAAAATGCAGAAGCATATAATAATTTTCTTAAAGTACAAGTAGAAAAAATAAAAGTTAAAAACGGTAAAAATCTAAAAATAGAAGCTTTAATGAGATTGACAATCAAAAGATTTGAACAATATTTACAATTAAACAATAAATTACCTTCTGAAATGATGTTGTCAATAAAGAATATTGAAAAAGCCGATAAGTTAGCTGATATAATTTCTTCAAATATTATATTAAAGGTAAAAGAAAAACAAAATTTGTTGGAAATAGTTAACCCTTTGGAAAGACTGGAGAAATTAATTGTTATATTAAAAAAAGAGATAAATATTTTAGAATTAGAAAAAAAGATACAAGAAAGAGTAGAGGTAAATTTAGAAAATTATCAAAAAGAGTATTACCTAAAAGAACAATTAAAAGAAATAAAAAAAGAATTAGGAGATAACGAAGATAATTATTCAGAAGCTGACGAATTTAAAGAGAAAATATTTTCTCTAAAACTTGATAAAGAAGTGGAAGAGAAGTGTATCAAAGAAACAAATCGTTTAGAAAAGATACCGTTTTTGTCTGCCGAGAGCGGAGTAATAATAAATTATTTAGAATGGATCATATCACTTCCCTGGAACAAAAAAACTAACGAGAAATTAGATATAAAAAAAGTAAAAAAAATATTAGATCATGACCATTATGGTTTATTAGATATTAAAGAAAGAATCTTAGAATACCTTGCAGTTAAAAAATTGAGCAATAAACATATAGGGACAATCCTATGTTTAATAGGACCTCCGGGAGTAGGCAAGACATCATTAGCAAAATCAATAGCCCGGGCAATGGGTAGAAAATTTGTAAGAGCTTCCCTGGGAGGTGTACGTGATGAAGCAGAGATACGCGGACACAGAAAAACTTATATAGGTTCTATGCCGGGAAGAATTATACAGGGGATAGTTAGCGTAAAATCTAAAAATCCTGTTTTTTTGTTAGACGAAATTGATAAAATGACTATGGATTTTAGAGGTGATCCTTCCTCTGCTCTATTAGAAGTATTGGACCCTGAGCAAAACAACACTTTTAGAGACCATTATTTAGAAATTCCCTTTGATCTTTCTGAGATAATGTTTATCACCACAGCTAACAATGAAGAGGAAATACCTTATTCTCTAAAAGACAGGATGGAGATAATTAATGTTCCTGGGTATACTGAATATGAAAAATTACAGATTGCTCAGTTATTTTTATTGCCAAAACAATTAGATAATCATGGCTTTAAAAAAGATGATATAGAAATATCAAAAAAGGCCATGAAAAAAATAATCAAGGAATATATTCATGAGGCAGGAGTAAGAAGTTTAGAAAAAGAAATATCATCTATATGCAGAAAGGTTGCTTTGAACGTAGTTTATTTTAAAAAGAACAAGAATAAAAAAGTTAAAATCACACTGAAAAACTTGGAAAGTTATTTGGGAATACCCAAATATAAAGTTGATAAAATTGAAAAGGAAGATACTGTTGGCTTGGCAACAGGTTTAGCCTGGACTGAACTCGGCGGAGAAGTATTATCAGTGGAAACGATAGTAATGCCCGGAAAAGGAAAATTAACCCTTACCGGACAACTGGGAGATGTTATGCAAGAATCAGGGAAAGCTGCCTTAACTTACGCTCGGTCTCGAGCAGCCAAGTTTAAGATTAATAATAAGTTTTACGAAAATTGTGATATTCATGTTCATATTCCGGAAGGAGCGATTCCCAAGGACGGTCCATCAGCCGGGATTACTATGGCTACTTCTTTAATTTCTTCACTTACCGATATCCCAATACGAAAAGATGTAGCTATGACCGGCGAAATTACCTTGAGGGGAAGGGTTTTACCGGTAGGAGGTTTAAAGGAAAAAATACTTGCTGCTTATCAATTTGGTATTAAGACTATCATAATTCCTCAAGATAATATTAAGAATCTAGAAGATTTGCCTAACGATATCAAAAAAAGATTAAAATTTGTTCTAGTAAAGAATGTGGATGAAGTTTTAAAAAATGCTCTTACCAGAAGTCCTTTTTAAAAACAATATTTAGTATATAGTATTTAGTATATACTCGATACTTTCTTTTTAAGTTTTTGACAAATAATCTATACTTATAGTAATATATAAAAAATAAATATGATAAATCTAAGAGGGGAAGAGTAGAATAGAATTAGAAATAATTTTATTCGAAGGTCATCCCCAAGCTGTTAATCTGAATAGAAAGAGTAGGATTAACCGATAGTTACGTTATAACTTAAACATTGAGAGCCTGTTTAATGGGAATATTATAAATATTATAAATATCTTTTTAGACAGGAATTAAGGTGGTACCGCGGATAGACTCCTTTCGTCCTTTTGAGAAACGAAAGGGGTTTTTTGTTTTTAAGCTTAAGGAGGAAAAGGTAATGAAAGAAATAGACACTGAAATACCGTCAGTATACGATCCTAAAAAAGTTGAGGAAAAATGGTATAAATTTTGGTTAGAAAAAGATTATTTTAAAGCAAAAGATAACCATGATAAGGAAAATAATTTTTCTATCGTTATACCCCCGCCCAATGTCACAGGGTCATTACATATCGGTCATGCTTTAAATAATACCCTGCAAGATATTCTAATTAGATGGAAAAAAATGGAAGGTTACAATACTCTTTGGCTTCCGGGGACTGACCATGCCGGAATTGCTACTCAAAATGTAGTAGAAAGAGAAATTGCCAAAGAGGGGAAAAGTAGACACGATTTAGGAAGGGAAAAATTTGTAGAAAGAGTATGGGAATGGAAAAAAGAATATGGAAATAATATAATAAATCAATTAAAAAAATTAGGATTTTCTTGTGATTGGTCAAGATTAAGATTTACCTTAGACGAAGGTCTGTCCAAAGCGGTTAGAAAAGTATTTGTACAATTATATAAAGAAGGACTGATATATCGAGAAAATTACGTAATAAATTGGTGTCCGAGATGTCAGACTGCTTTGGCCGATATTGAAGTAGAATCGATTGAAGAAGATGCAAATCTGTATTATATAAACTATCCTATAAAAGACTCTAAAGGAGAGATTATAACTGTTGCTACTACTCGTCCTGAAACTATGCTTGGTGATACTGCGATAGCAGTTCATCCCGATGATAAAAGATATAAAAAATTTATCGGTAAAACTGCCATATTGCCTTTAATGAATAGAGAGATACCGATAGTAGCTGATAGTTATGTTGACCCTGAGTTTGGGACCGGTGCGGTAAAGATAACTCCTGCTCATGATTTAAACGATTTCGAATTAGGCAAACGTCATAATCTTGCCAGAATTAATTTATTAAATAATGACGGCACCATGAATGAGCAGGCCGGAAAGTTTAAAAATTTAACTGTGTCTAAGTGTCGAGAAAAAGTTTTGAATGAATTAAGAAAAAAAGGATTCTTAAATAAGATCGAAGAATATAAACATTCTATCGGTCATTGTTATAGATGTGGTACTACTATTGAACCATATCTTTCAAAACAATGGTTTGTTAAAATGAAAGAAATTGCTGAACCGGCAATTTCTGCTGTAGAGGAAGGTAGAATCGAATTTATTCCTTCTCGATGGGATAAAGTATATTATGAATGGATGAGAAATATTAAAGATTGGTGTATCTCACGTCAGTTATGGTGGGGACATCGCATCCCGGTCTGGTATTGTCAGGACTGTGGAGAAATAATCGTAGAATTAGAAGATCCTACCATCTGTAAAAAATGTGGAAGTCATAATTTATTGCAAGACCCGGACGTTTTGGATACCTGGTTTAGCTCTGCTTTGTGGCCTTTTTCTACCTTGGGTTGGCCGGAAGAAACAGAAGATTTAAAATCTTTCTATCCAACCTCAGTGTTAGTTACTGGTTTTGATATTATTTTCTTTTGGGTAGCTCGAATGATAATGATGGGTTTAAAGTTCCGTGGTGAAGTACCGTTTAAGCAAGTTTACATAAACCCATTGATTAGAGATGCAGAAGGTAAAAAAATGAGTAAATCCAGTGGAAACGCTATCGATCCTTTAACGGTAATTAATGAATATGGCGCTGATACCCTTCGTATTACCCTGGCCTCTCTAACTATCCAGGGAAATTATATCTCCCTTTCGGAAGAGAGAATTAAAGGATATAGAAATTTCACCAATAAAATATGGAATGTTTCAAGATTTTCTATAATGAATCTCAAGGACTTTGATATTGATAAGATAGATAAAGATAAATTAAAAATGACCTTAGTTGATAAATGGATAATCAGTAAGTTAAATGAAACAATAAAAAGGTCTACTGAATGTCTTAATGAATATAAATATGGAGAAGCCGCTAAAATTATTTATGAATTTGCCTGGAACGAGTTTTGTGATTGGTATATAGAATTCATTAAACCAAGATTATATCAGAAAGAAGAGGTAATAGAAAAACAAACCTCCCAATATATTCTGTGGTCTGTATTAGAAAATACCCTAAGGCTTTTGCATCCCTTTATGCCATTTATAACTGAAGAAATATGGCAAACACTGCCTCACAAGGGGGAAAGCATTATGGTTTCACCTTGGCCGCAATACAAAGAAGAATATGAGAACAAAGATGCAGAAAATAAGATGGAAAAAATAATGGGTATCATTAAAGCTATCCGAAATATTAAGTCAGATATGAATATTCCGTATAGCAAGAAAATTGATTTATATTTAAATGTTCACGAAAAAGATCTATTAAAACTAATAGAAGAGAATACTCATTATATCGAAACTATGATTAAAACAAAATCATTAGAAGCAGGAGAGGGGATCAAAAAACCAGAATATTCGGCTACGGCTGTTTTAGAAGGGATTGAAATATTTATTCCACTAAAAGGTATAATAAATATTTCAGAGGAGATAGCCCGTTTAGAGAAAAAATTAAATAAAATTACTAATGAGCTTAATGTAATTTTCAAAAAAATAAATAATGAGTATTTCCTGTCCAAAGCCCCGGAAGGTATTATAAAAAAAGAAAGAGATAAAGCGGATGATTTAAGAAGTATTAAAGAAAGATTGGAAAATAATTTAAAATCGTTTAAGAGGTAAATGTGATAACTTATACTGAAGCATTGGATTATATTTACGATTTAACTAAATACGGCATAAAGTTAGGACTTGAAAATGTAAAATTATTACTTTTCCTTTTAGGCAACCCTCATAGAAAAATGAAAATAATTCATGTTGCCGGAACAAATGGAAAAGGGTCAACATCTTCCTTGATTAGCTCAATCCTTCAGTCTAATGGTTATAAGGTTGGCCTATATACTTCTCCTCACCTGGTTGATTTTACCGAAAGAATCAAAATTAATAATAAGCAAATAGACAGAAAAAAAGTAAGTGAGCTATTAGAAAGAATCAAACCTTCCATAGATAAGGTTGCCAATACACCTTCCTACGGTCATCCCACCTTCTTTGAAGTCATAACTTCTCTGGCTTTTCTCTATTTTTTCGAAGAACAGATAGATTTTTTAGTTTTAGAAGTAGGATTAGGCGGAAGATTAGATGCTACAAATATTTGCGAACCTTTAATTTCTGTCATTACCCATGTCGATTATGATCATATGGATAAATTAGGAAACAGTTTAAAAGAAATTGCCAGGGAAAAGGGAGGAATCATTAAAGCGGGAGGAATTGTAATATCTTCTACCCAATATAACGAAGCTTATAAGGAAATTAAGAAAATAGCTAAAGAAAAAAAATCCCTTATTTATAGTACGGGGAAGGAAATAAACTATAAAATTATAAAATCTGATACCAAAGGTGTAATATTCGATTTAAAGGGAATCTATCATAATTATAAAAATCTTCATACCCCCTTATTGGGCAGACATCAAGCAGACAATGCTGCTACTGCCATTACGACTGTAGAGGCTCTTAAAAACAAAGGAATAAATATTTCCGAAAAAGCAATAAGAGACGGCTTGGAAAAAGTTAAATGGACAGGGAGATTAGAAATCATCCAGTTTAAACCTACATTGGTATTAGACGGGGCACATAATCCCAGCGGAGTAAAGGTAGCGCGAGATGCCCTAAAAGAGATTTTTTCTTATCAGCGGCTCATTTTGGTATTAGCTATTTTTGCTGATAAAGATTACAAAAAAATGATACAAGTATTAGCACCTGACGCAGATTTAATTATTGCAACTAAAGCAAAAAACCCTCGGGCAGCTTCTCCTCAGGCGATCGCTAAAGAAGCGGCACAATATATGAGCAAGGATAAAATAATAGTTACCGAAGATATTCCTCAGGCCATAAATTGCGCTCTGTCGAATTCCAATGAGGATGATTTAATTTGTATAATCGGATCACTATATACTGTAGGCGAAGCAAAAAAATACTTCAAAAGTAAGGAATACAAATAGTTATGATGAACCTTTCGAATCAAGAAAAAATAACCATAATTTTGTTATTAATACTAATAATAATTGGCGGAGGGATAGTTTTATATAAAAACATTAATAACGAAGATAATTTTAGTATAAATCGTGCTTCAGATATTTCAGAAAATAACCCTGCAATACAAGAAGAAGTTCCACCGCTAATTGTTCATATTACCGGTGCAGTTAAAAACCCCGGTGTTTATCAATTAAAATCAACCGATAGAGTTGTTGATGCAGTAATAATTGCCGGAGGAGAAACTGAGGAGGCAAATTTAGATTTGATTAACCTTGCTGCTCTTCTTAAGGATGGGCAGAAAGTAATTGTTCCTTCTAAAATATATAGCGAAAATGGAGAAGAGATCAGCAAAAATATGGATAACAATGCAGAGGCCATGTATTCTTCTTCTTCGGGTTCTATGTCCGGGAAAATCAATATTAACACGGCTAATGCGACCATGTTACAGGCTTTGCCCGGAATTGGCCCGGTTCTTTCAGAAAGAATAATCGAATATAGAAATCAAAATGGATTATTCGGAGTTATTGATGATATACAAGATGTTTCCGGAATTGCAGAAAAAAAATTTGAAGGAATTAAAGATTTAATTTGTGCCCAATAAAAAATATATCTTCAGACAGCAAATACAATGTTATTAAACCCCTACCTATAATTTTAGCCCTATATATAATAGGAATAATTTATGGTAAATTCATTAGTGTTAATCTGATATTTTTATTTTCGATTATAATATTGTTAACACTAATTTCTATTATAAGTTTTGTAAAGCAGTGGAATACAACCACTGCTTTATTATTTTTAGTAATATTTTTAATCGGCATATTCAATTATAATCTTAATTCCAGCCCGATTGGGGAAAACCATATAGCAAATTTTGTAGAGGATAAGAAGTTAACCATTATTTGTACGGTTTTAGACAAAGAATATTATCCCAATCAAGAGAAAATATCTTTTAAGGTAAAAGCAAGCCAAATAGAAAGAGGAGATTACGCCATTGGAACACAGGGGCTAATATTGGTGAATACCTATTTGGGGGATTGTCCCTATAAATACGGAGATGTGCTAAAGATTAAAGGGAAATTAGAGAAGCCTATAGGACAGAAGAATTTCGGCGAGTTTGATTATGAATTATATTTAGCCCGAGAAAGAATCTTTACTTGCCTAAATATTTGGCAAGAAAAAGATATTCAAAAAATTGGAGAAGATGATTCAAGTTTTTTAGTAACTTTTTCTTTATCAGCAAGAAACAAAATAAAAGAGGTTACAAAACTAACCTTACCACCGCCGTATAGCTATCTTCTTATAGGTATGTTATTAGGTGAAAAAGCTTTTATTCCCGCTGATTTAAAAGAAGTTTTTGCCGAAGCAGGAATTATGCATATATTAGCAGTTTCAGGTTTACATGTAGGTATAATTGCTATGGCTTTACTTTTTTTCTTAAGCATGCTGCGGTTACCAAAGAAGCCTAAACTACTTATCTTGATATCAATTCTAATAATGTATGCCTCCATCACCGGTTTTCGTCCTTCTGTATTAAGGGCTACCATTATGTTTATTTTATTGATAGGTGGGAAATTAATCAACAGAAGCAGAAATCTTAATATTTCTCTATTCTTTGCAGCATTTTTAATTTTGTTATCAAATCCTTTAATACTATATGATGCTGGTTTTCTTTTATCCTTTATCGTAACTTTTTTTATTATAAATTTAGCACCAATTTTGCAAGGATTATTTTCTAAAGTAGTAGTCTGGATTACAAACCCTTTAGCGGTTTCAACAGCTGCCTGGATAGGAATTTTTCCGCTTTCTGCATATTTTTTCACTAAAGTATCTATGATCTCCATTGTTTCTAATATATTTATTATTCCTTTAACCGGGATAGCGGTAATATTAGGATTTGTAACCTTTTTTGTCGGGTTAATAAGCATCTCTCTGGCCAGTATGATTGCCGGTATAAATTATCTGATATTGAATCTAATAACTTTAATAGCAAAATCATTTTCTTCACTTCCTTTTGCCTTCATTTATGTTGCCCAACCTTCAGTTATAGTAATTATTTTATATTATCTAATGGTACTTTTTATTATTGAAATGTTCTGCAAAAAAACACTATCGCAGAAAATAAAGAAAAAAGCCGGCTTAATTGTATTATCGCTTATATTACTGATAATTATTGTTCAAGTGTTTTATCCGGTAGATGACCTTAAAGTAAATTTTATAAATGTTGGAGAGGGAGATTGTATATTAATTGAAGCCCCCGGTAAAACAAATATATTAATCGATGGAGGAGGAACTCCTCTAAGTGATTTTGATGTGGGTAGTAAAATCGTTGTACCTTATTTGAGAAGAAAAGGGATAAATGAGATTGATTTGCTAATCTTAACTCATCCTCATATAGATCATTTAGAAGGAGTATTACCGGTATTGGAGGAGCTTAAAGTAGATGCGGTCTTAGATAGCGGATTAAACTGTGATTTATCAGAATATGAAGAGTTTATCTCCGTAATACAAGCAAAAGACATACCATATCATAAAGCTAAAGCCGTAGATAATATTATTTTTAATAACAGTTTGGAAATATTTTTACTTAATCCCCTGTATGATTCTGATTCTTATGATGAATCTGATTTTAATAATGCGTCAATTGTGGTAAAATTATTTTATAAAGATGCAGATTTTCTTTTTTCCGGAGATATAGAGGAATCTGCTGAAAAAAAATTATTGGTTTGGCAGAATATTTTACAGAGTGATATATTAAAAGTTGGCCATCACGGAAGTTCGACTTCCACTACATTGGAATTTTTAGATAAGGTTAATCCAAGTATCGCAGTTATTACTGTAGGTAAAAATAATTTTGGGCATCCTTCGCAGAAAATTATAGAAAGATTAGAAGATAAGAACATACAAATATATCGGACAGATAAAGATGGAACGATAGTTATAAGAACAAACGGCCAGCAATATTGGATAAAAACACTGAAGGGAAACAATTAAAATGAACCAGGGTAAATGTATAAATTACGAAGATGTATTAAGCCTTACAAAACAAGAGAAGATTTACCCTGTTTATCTGCTTTATGGAAATGAAAATTATTTAAAAGAAGACATTTCAAAAAAACTTAGAAACAGATTAATTGACCCTGCTTATAGAGAGTTAAGTTATACGGTTTTTTATGGTGAAAAATTATCTATAAATGAAGTAATAAATGATCTAGAAACACTGCCAATGATATCGAAACATAAATTATTAGTTATAAAAGAAGCAGAAAAAATTAATAAAAATGATGAGACGAAATTAATAGATTATTTTAACCGACTAAGTTTAAAAAACAATTTTTCAACTCTAATAATCATTTATAAAGAAGGCAAACCAAGCAAAGGACTAATCACGGCAATTAAAAGGATGGGGATAGCAGTTAATTTCAGCGTAACGGATAAAGCGAAATTAGCCTCATGGATAAAATCTAAATTCATGCAGAGTAATAAAAAAATTAGTCAGGAGGCTCTATTTTATTTACAATCTATAGCTGGTTCTGATTTAGGCCGTCTTTTTAATGAAATAGAAAAAATAGATATTTATACGAAAGATCAAAAAACAATAGAAAAAGAAGATGTTATGATAACGATTGGTGGTTCAGAGGCAGTTAATATATTTAAAGTATTAGATTCTGTTGGAGATAAAGATATAAAAAATGCAATGGACGGTTTGGTAAAATTAAATCAAGGTTACCTTCATCATTTAGCCATATTTGCGATGATCTACAGGCAAATAAAACTTATACTTCAGACAAAATTATTAATTGCAAACGGATCTAACAATAAAGAAGTAGAAAAGAAATTAAGACTTCCTTACTTTATTGTCAATAAAGTAGTAAAACAGTCTGAAAAATATACTTTTAAGGAAATTTGTAAATCTTATGAATTATTGAATATTGCCGACCTTGAATTTAAAAACAGCCAGAAGGAACCAAAGATTATTTTAGAAGAATTAGTTGTGAACATTGTAAGATACAGTGACAAGTAATAAGTGATGAGTAAATATTGTATCATACAACATGTAAGTTAGCTGGTTAGTTGGTTAAGAAAATAGAGAATAGAAATCAGGCGTCAGAATAAGATAGTATATTATAATGATAAAATAGTAAAATAAAAAGGGTCGGATAAATCCGACCCGTAAATTAAAAATATTTTTTATTTTTTTATTATGATTTTG
Organism: Atribacterota bacterium; assembly: GCA_035648055.1. Lineage (GTDB taxonomy): Bacteria > Atribacterota > Phoenicimicrobiia > Phoenicimicrobiales > Phoenicimicrobiaceae > Sediminicultor. The sequence continues at coordinate 30,403 of DASRMF010000084.1, read as the reverse complement.
CTTCGGTAGTTTCAGTTTTTTTTGTTTCTGGTTTTTTTACAACTTTAGCAGTCTCTTTAGCTACTGGTTTTTCTTTGGGTTCAGCTGTTTTGGTAGTAACAATTTTTTCCTTAGGGGCTGCTGCTTTTTTAGCGACTGGTTTTTTCACAACTTTTACTGTTTTTTTAGGAACAATAGGTGCAGATTTTTTTACCGTTCCCGGTTCTACTAAAGTATTTAGTTTTTTGGTCAGGTTTGCTTTCTGGCGAGAAGCAGTATTTTTACGCAAAATACCTTTATTGACAGATTTGTCTAAAATTGAAACAGCATCTTTAAAATATTTACTTATTTCTTCTTTGTTTTTTTCCGAAAGAGCAAGATCGAATTTTTTAATGCTGCTTTTTACTTTTGATTTATAAGACATATTTCTTAAATGGCTTTTTTCAGAGGTTTTAACTCTTTTTATTGCTGATTTTATTTGAGGCATAATTATTTCCTTTCGATAATATTAATTTTACTTGGTAATTTTAACATTATTTCAATTTAAAATCAAGCCTTAATCAGTATATAGTATATAGTATCAAGTATCTAGCAAAGAGAGAAGATAAAAGAGAGAGAAAAAAGGAGTTTGATGGAGACAAAATATAAAATTGCCAAATATGCAGGCATAGTAATTATTGCCACTATATTTTGCAGAATATTAGGTTTGGGCAGAGAAATAGTGATTTCCAATAGATTTGGAGCAGGAATTGAAACAGATGCCTTTTTTATCGCCTTTATGATACCTAATCTGCTGAGGAGTTTTTTAGGGGAGGGCGCCTTAAATTCAGCTTTCATACCCATTTTTGCAGAGTATTTAACTAATAATGATAGAAAAAAAGCTGAATATTTTGCCAGCAATGTTTTAAATATTTTGATTATAATTTTAATAATTGTGGTAATTTTAGGTATTTGGGGAGCCCCTTTGCTAATTAATATAATTGCTATCGGCTTTAAAAGCAATATGTATAAATATCAATTAGCCATAACTCTCACCAGAATTATATTCCCTTATGTTGGTTTTGTGGCAGTTGCGGCTTTATTTATGGGAATATTGAATTCTTATAATCATTTTTTAGTGCCTGCCTTAGCGCCGGCTATGTTAAATATTTCTGTTATTGTTTTTGCTATTACTTTAAGTTACAAATATGGTATATATAGCATTGCCTGGGGAGTAATTTTGGGGGGGATAGGTCAGGCGTTAATACAAGTCCCGGCATTAACAAGAAAAAAAATAAAATATAGTTTTACGGTAGACTTTAATGATCCGGGAGTAAAGAAATTACTAAAACTACTAATACCAGCAATGATAGGCCTGGCTATTACTCAGATTAATGTTATAGTGGATAGGACAATTGCTTCTACTTTAATTGATGGAAGCATTTCGGCTTTGTATTATTCCAACAGATTGGTACAATTTCCTCTGGGAGCATTTGGAATTGCTATATCTATTGCTATCTTTCCTACGCTTGCAAAACAGACGGCAGAAAATGATATTGCTGAATTTAAAAAATCATTATTATTTGGTCTAAAAATGTTATTATTTATCACTATTCCGTCGGCTGTGGGATTAATAGTGTTAAAGGATTCATTGATTCGTTTAATATACGAACATGGTATGTTCAGCAGAGTGGCAACCAATATGACTGCAAGTGCCTTATTGTATTATTCTATCGGTCTGTTTGCCTATGCCTGTGCTCGATTGATAACCATGTCTTTTTATGCTTTAAAAGATACCAAAACTCCGGTAAAAATTGGAATCTTTATAGTATTTATAAATATTGCTTTAGATTTAATATTAGTAAAATATTTAGCTCACTCCGGTTTAGCCTTAGCTACATCAGTAGCAGCTATACTAAATCTGATTATATTATTAAAAGTTTTACAGGGCAAAATTGGGGACTTTGAATTAAAATCCCAATTATCATTTTTGATAAAAATTATTATATCTTCAATATTTTTAGGAATAATCTGTGTTTTGGTTAGTAATTATTTTGGTAAGGTATTAGACTTAAGTTATAAATATAATCAGATTATTCAAGTAACTGCCTCGATTTTTAGTGGAGGTTTGGTATATTTTATTATTAGTTATATGCTGGACGTAAAAGAAGTTAGAAATTTAAGGCAAACTATAAAAACAATCTTAAGGAGTAAGAATTAAATAATGCTAAAAGATTATCATTGCAACATTGAAAATATCAGGAATTTTTCTATAATCGCTCATATTGATCACGGAAAATCAACCATAGCTGATAGATTGTTGGAATTTACCGGAACAATTTCCGAGAGAGAAAAAAGAGAACAGATATTGGACGATATGGATTTAGAAAGAGAAAAGGGGATAACCATTAAATCAAAAGCAGTAAGATTATATTACCACTCCAAGGATGGGAAGGAATATATTTTAAATTTAATTGATACCCCCGGACATGTTGATTTTTCCTATGAAGTATCTCGTAGTCTTGCGGCATGTGAGGGTGCTTTGTTGATCGTTGATGCATCTCAAGGAGTACAAGCACAAACCATAGCCAATATTAATTTAGCAATAAAAAGTAATTTGAAAATAATTCCGATAATTAATAAAATTGATCTTATCTCAGCAAACCCGGACAGAGTTGCCAAAGAATTGCAGAATATTTCAGAAATAAAAGGAGAGGAAATAATTTTAGCGAGTGCCAAAGAAGGAATCGGTACTTCTGATATTTTAGAAGCAATAGTAAATAAAATTCCACAACCAAAAGGAAGTTCGAGTTTTCCCTTAAGAGCACTTATATTTGACTCGGTCTACAATCCATACAAAGGAACTATTGTCTACGTTAAGGTAGTAGATGGGATTATAAAGCCGGGTATGTTTATTCAAACCATGTCTAACAACATAAAATATGAAGTGATGGAAATAGGAATTTTTCGCCCCAAAATGCAGCCCATAAAAGAACTTAATGCCGGAGAAGTGGGATACATAATAGCCGGGTTTAAAAATATTAAAGATACTCATGTAGGTGATACTATTATCGATGCTTCCAACCCCTCGCGAGTGGGCCTTCCCGGATATAAAAAGGTTACCCCTTTGGTTTTCTGCAGCATTTATCCGATTGATAATAAGGAGTATGAAAACCTTAAAGATGCATTGGATAAGCTTAAATTAAATGATTCCTCTCTTTTTAGTGAAGCTGAAACATCAGAAGCTTTAGGGTTTGGTTTTAGGTGTGGATTTTTGGGTTTATTACATATGGAGATTATTCAGGAAAGGTTGGAAAGAGAATATGATTTAGGTTTAATCGCAACTACACCCAGCGTAATGTATCAAGTAACTAAAAAAGATGGAGAAGCTATAAAAATAAGTAACCCCGTCTCTTTTCCTCCAAAAAATGAAATTACAAAAATTGAAGAACCATACGTAAAAGTAAACATTATAACTCCCAGTAAGTGTATTGGTGGAATTATGGATTTAGTTAAGGAAAGAAGGGGAAGCTTTAAAAATATGGAATATATCGACGAAAAGATATTAAGATTAGATTATGAGCTCCCCTTAAATGAAATTATTTTAGATTTCAATGATAAATTGAAATCAATAAGCAGCGGATATGCTTCTCTTGATTATGAACTTATAGGATATCAGCCCTCTGAATTGGCAAAAGTCGATATATTGGTCAATCATCAGTTAGTGGATGCTCTGTCTTTTGTCGTACATAAAGATAAGGCGTATACACGGGCAAGGAAGATAGTAGAAAAACTAAAAGAAGTTATCCCTCGCCAGATGTATGAAGTTCCGCTACAAGCGACGATTGAAGGAACGATTATTGCTCGAGAAACTATAAAAGCATTAAAAAAAGATGTAACAGCCAAATGTTACGGAGGAGATATTACCCGCAAAAGAAAGCTTTTAGAAAAACAAAAAGCCGGGAAAAAAAGAATGAAAAAATTTGGAAAAGTTGAAATTCCACAAGAAGCATTTTTAGGAATATTAAAAATTGATTAGGGGATGACTAATGAAACTAGGATTGTATCTACATTTTCCTTATTGTGTAGCAAAATGTCCTTACTGTGACTTTAATTCTTACCAATTGAAAGAAGATAATCAGATTTCCTCCTACATCCCCGCTTTATATCAGGAAATAACCGCTTATTCTAAAAAATTAAAAAAGAGCAATGTAAAGGCTATTTATTTAGGCGGTGGCACCCCTACTATTTTATCAGGAGCTCAAATTTGTAATATATTGGAATTTTGTAAAGATAAATTTACAATTGATAAAAACGCAGAGATAACCATAGAAGCAAATCCGGGAACATTAGATGGTGAAAAAATAAAGCTGCTAATCGAATCGGGAATAAACAGGTTAAGTTTAGGAGCACAGAGTTTCAATAATTTATTTTTAAAAAAATTGGGCAGAATACATGATACGCAAGAGATTATTGATTCATATTATTTGGCTCGAGAGGCAGGATTTAACAATATCAATATAGATATAATGTTTGCCTTACCTGAGCAAACCACTGAAGATCTTCAAGCTACATTAAAAAAAGCTGTTTCCTTAAAACCAGACCACTTATCACTATATAATTTGACTCTAAAACCAGGAACGGAGTATTATAAGGAAGATAAAAGGGGAAAGTTAAAACTACCTACTGAGGATGAAGAATTCGACATGTATAACTGGGCAATAAATTATTTGGAAGAGAATGGTTTTGAGCACTATGAGATAGCAAATTTTGCACGTCCTCATAAGAGATCGGAGCATAATCTAATTTATTGGCAGAATAAACCATATTTGGGGATAGGAGCAGGAGCATTTTCTTTCATAAGAGGGTATCGATATATGAATTATGAAAACCCGGCAAGATATATAAAAGAGATAATGGGTGGAAAATTGCCTATAGATAATGGTGAAAAGTTATCTTTAAGAAAAAGAATGATAGAAACCATAATTTTGGGCTTAAGGACAAACGATGGAATAAGTTGTAAAGAATTCGCAAAAAGATTTAAAGTTGATATTTATAATACTTTCTATAAACAAATCAAAAAATTAGTTAATACAGGGTTATTACAAAAAGATGATTGTAAGATAAAATTAACCAGAAGGGGTATTTTCCTGGCTGATACTGTTTTTAGGGAATTTGTTGATTGATTTTTTCAAAATATCTTGACAAATAGAATCTATAATGATATCTTATTTAAGGCAATTAGCACTCTCCCTATGAGAGTGCTAAACGAGGCGTAAAGATGGAATTAAATGAAAGAATGAAAAATATATTAACAGCAGTGGTACATAGATATATTACTACCGCTGAACCGGTTAGTTCGGCTATAATTGCAGAAAAATATAATTTGAATTTAAGTACTGCCACGATAAGACATGAAATGTATCTATTAGAAAAATATGATTATTTATGGCAGCCGCATATTTCGTCAGGAAGAATTCCCACCGATAAAGGTTATCGATTTTATGTAGATAATTTGATGGTAAAAAACTACTTAAAAGAAAAAGAAAAGAGAGAAATTATCCGGATTTATAGAAAAAACAAAGAGTTTGAAGAAACGATGAAGATAACTTCTCAATTATTATCCAAATTAACCGATAATATAGGAGTCGTATTGGCACCGGTTATTTATAATAATACAGTAAATAATATTCAGTTTGTAGCGATAGGAAATAATCGTATCCTAACAGTTATAATTACCGATGCAGGACTGGTCTGCCAAAAAATAATTAACGTTTCCGGAGAAATAAATAAAGATAGATTGAACTATCTATCTAATTTCATTAATAGCAAATTAGCAGAAAAAGATATAACTATAACAAATTTGAATAATATGCTATTGGATGAATTGGATAAAATTATATCATTTCAGGAAAAATTTAGTTATATTCATAATTTTTTAGAAGAATGCTTTGATTTTGAATATTCTGAAAATAAAGTTTATTTAGATGGCAGAATGAATATAATAAAACACCCTGAATTTAAAGAAACAGATAAATTAAATTATATATTATCATTAATTGAAGAAGAAAATATATTAGCCGATACGATAAGGGGATATTTAGGATTTAGAAAGACTAAAATAATTATCGGCAAAGAAAGCAAACTAAAGGAAATGCAAAATTGCAGTCTGGTAACAAGTGAATACAGCATTAAAGGCAAACCGGCTGGAGCAATAGGAATTTTAGGCCCAACCAGGATGGATTATCCCAGAATGGTTTCTATTGCTGAATATATTTCGGATAAATTAAGTGAGATATTATCAGAATTTTAAGATTTTTTCATAAGGTTCATTCTCGGGGGATTAATGATGTTTAAAAAAAAGGATAAAAAGGAATTTCAGGAAAAAGCAAAATTAACAGAAAGCAAAAAATATAAATCAATGAATAAAGAAGAAATAATCCGAAAATTAATAGAAAAAGAAAAACTATTTCAAGATGCAGAAGAGGAATTATCAGAAAGCAGGAAGATAGTTCAGGAAGAAAATGATTTATCCCATGAATATCTGGGGCGTTTGGAAAGATTGCAAGCTGATTTTGATAATTACAAAAAACGGCAGGAGAAAAAACAGAAGGAATTTATTGAATTTGCTAACGAAAGACTTATAAGTAATTTGTTAACTGTATTGGATAATCTGGAAAGAGCCTTAGGTTCTGCTAAAAATAATAAAAACTCAAAGGCTATAAAAGAAGGTGTTACTAATATTTTAAAAGAATTTCATAATATTTTAAATAAAGAAGGGGTTAAACCTATGCAATCAATTGGGCATATATTTGACCCTTATAAACATGAAGCGGTAATGAGAGTAGACACAGAAAAATATTCTGAAGATACAGTTACCGAAGAATTTCAAAAAGGTTACTATATAAAATCTAAAGTATTAAGACCGGCAATGGTAAAAGTCGCGGTTTCAACTAAAGAGAAAAAGGAAACTGAAATAAAATAATTTAAAAAAAAAGATTAAGAAAAGGAGAGATAATATCATGGGAAAAATAATTGGAATCGATTTAGGGACAACTAATTCTGTTGTCGCAGTTATAGAAGGCGGAAAACCTGTTATAATAGAAAATGCAGAAGGTGGCCGAACCACTCCTTCTATAGTTGCATTTACTAAAAAAGGTGAAAGGTTAGTGGGCTTGTTAGCTAAAAGACAAGCAGTTACAAACCCCGAAAATACCATATTTTCAGTTAAAAGACTTATTGGCAGAAGATACAATGATGAAGAAATACAAAAGGCAAAGAAGTATTTACCCTTTAAATTAGTTCCCGGAGGGCATACTGATGTTAAAATTGAAGCCAAGGGTAAGACATACAGTCCACAGGAAATTTCAGCTATGATACTACAAAAGCTTAAAAAATCTGCCGAAGATCATGTTGGGGAAAAAATAAATGACGCAGTAATTACTGTACCAGCGTATTTTGATGACAACCAAAGAGAAGCAACTAAAAACGCGGGGAAAATCGCCGGTTTAAATGTTTTAAGAATTATAAATGAGCCGACAGCCGCTGCTTTTGCTTACGGGTTTGAAAAGAAAAAAAATGAAAAAGTAGCAGTTTATGATCTTGGAGGCGGAACTTTTGACATATCTATTTTAGATATTGGCGAAGAGGGAGTCTATGAGGTTAAATCTACCAACGGAAATACCTTCCTGGGTGGTGACGATTTTGACCAAAAAATAATACACTGGTTAGTGGATAGTTTCAAAAAAGAAAATGGAGTAGATCTAAAAAATGACCAAATGGCTTTGCAAAGATTGAAGGAAGCAGCAGAAAAAGCAAAATGCGAATTATCTTCATCATTAGAAACTGAAATTAATTTACCTTTCATTACTGCTGATGCCAGTGGTCCAAAACATTTAACCGTTACCCTCACCAGAGCTAAATTAGAACAGCTTACCGCTGACCTTATCGAGAGTACCATAGAACCCTGTAATAAAGCACTCAAAGACGCTAAATTAAAGGCGGAGGATATTGATGAAGTAATTTTGGTTGGCGGGCAAACCAGAATGCCCAAAGTACAGGAAACGGTAAAGAAAATATTTGGAAAAGAGGCAAATAAAGGGGTTAATCCTGATGAAGTAGTAGCAATAGGCGCAGCGATTCAAGCTGGAATTTTAGGAGGTGAAGTAAAGTCTGACATTCTATTGCTGGATGTTACACCTCTATCTTTAGGTATAGAAACTTTAGGTGGGGTAGCAACTAGACTAATTGAAAAAAATACCACTATACCTACTTCCAAGAGCCAGATATTTTCAACCGCTGCTGATAACCAGAGCGCGGTAGATATAAATGTATTGCAAGGTGAAAGGTCTATGGCCAAAGATGATATCAGTTTAGGAAGATTTCAACTGATTGGCATACCTCTAGCCCCAAGGGGGCTTCCCCAAATCGAAGTAACCTTTGATATAGACGCCAGTGGTATTGTTAATGTTAAAGCTAAGGACTTAGGTACCGGGAAAGAACAAAAAATAACTATTACTACATCAAGCGGATTAACTGATGAAGAAATAGATAAAAAAATAAAAGAATCAGAAAAATTCGCTGAAGAAGACAAGAAATTAAAGGAAAAGGTAGAAGTTAGAAATCAGGCAGATACTCTGATTTATTCTGTGGAAAAAACTCTAAAAGAATCCAGCGATAAGATTGGCGAAGAAGAGAAAACCAATATAAATGAAAACATAAAAGATATTAAAAAAGCCTTAGAAGAGGACGATATAGAAAAAATTAAATCGGATATCGAAAAATTAACTACTTCTTCACATAAACTTGCTGAAGAGATTTATAAAAAAGCATCAGCAGAAAAACAACAACAGGAAGCAGCTAAAGAAGGCGAAAAGAGTAACCAGTCTGAAACCGAAGAAAAGACAGTCGAAGAAGATGAAGAAAAAGTAGTTGATGCTGATTATGAAGTAGAGAAGGACGAAGACAAGAAGTAATAGCGTATAGCGTGCAGCGTGGAGCAAAAATAGCGTATAGCGTGCAGCGTATAGTTAAGAAAATAGAAGAAAGATAAGGTCGTAAGGTACAAGTATGGGCAGACCTTGTGTCTGCCCATAATGAATAATGCGCGATAAGTAATTTGTAGGGGCTCGATTCATCGAGCCCGCGTCTATTTAAAGGCGGAGGAACCCGCGTAAATTCGGTTTATGAACCCGGACGATAACGAAAGGAAAATATTAATTGACAAAAAGAGATTATTATGAAGTTTTAGATATAAAAAAAGGGGCTTCCCCTGAGGAAATAAAAAAAGCTTATAGAAAGCTTGCCCTTAAATATCACCCTGATAGAAATTCATCTGACAGCAATGCAGAAGATAAATTTAAGGAAATTAACGAAGCCTATCAGGTACTAAGTAACCCGGAAAAGAAGGCAGGATATGATCAATTTGGTTCAGCTGAAGGCATGGGAGGATTTAATTCTCAGGGAAGAGGTTTTTCTGATTTTGGCGATTTTGGTGATATCTTTGATTCTTTCTTTGGAGCAAGAACTCGAGGAAGTGGAAGAGGAACTCGTTCCCAAAGAGGAGCTAACTTAAGATATAATTTAGAAATAAATTTCGAAGATGCTGCCTTTGGTAAAGAAACTAAAATTGAAGTTCCCAGTTGGGAAAACTGTTCAATATGCAAAGGAAGCGGAGCTAAACCTGGGACATCTCCACAGACCTGCACTGATTGCCACGGTACAGGGGAGATAAAAAGTACTCAAAATACAATGTTCGGCCAATTTGTTAATGTAAAAACCTGCCCCCGGTGTGCAGGTGAAGGAAAAATAATAAAGGAAGTATGTACCAATTGTAGTGGTACGGGAAAAGTAAAGAAAAATAGAATAGTAAAAGTAAAAATACCTGCTGGTGTCGATACCGGTCACCAATTACGAATAACCGGAATGGGTGAACCCGGAGAACGAGGAGGATCCTCCGGAGATTTATATATTGTTTTATACATAAAACCTCATAAAATATTTAACCGCAACGGAATAGATATTAATTGTAGCCATTCAATTAGTTTTGTAAAGGCAGCATTGGGTGGTACAACAACTGTCCCTACCTTAGAAGAAAAGGCAAAACTAAAAATTCCTGCTGGCACTCAACCAAATAGTGTTTTTAGGCTTAGAGGAAAAGGAATATTTAAAATTGGAACTAAGCAGCGAGGGAATCAATATATTAAAATTAAAGTGGAAGTACCTAAAAAGATGAATGAGAAACAAAAAAATGTATTGTTAAAATATGCAGAGTTAAACGGTGAAGATTTAGAGACATTAGGAGAGAAAGGTATTTTTGATAAAATTAAAAATGCTTTAGGATAGAATAAAAAAGGAGGAGTAATTATTACTAAAGTTGCCCTCAAAACACTTGGATGCAAAGTAAACCAATATGAAACAGAAAGTATTATCAGTATTTTACAAGATAAAGGATTTCAAATAGTAGATTTTCACCAAAATGCTGACATATATATAATAAATACCTGTACGGTCACTCAGGAAGCGGATAGAAAATCTAAGCAAATGATAAGAAAAGCTATCCGTCAAAATAGAAAATCAAAAATAATCGTAACCGGCTGCTATGCACAATCTGACTACGAAGACTTACAAAAGATAGAAGGCATCAGTCTGATAGCCGGGAATGGGGAAAAAAATGATATCTTACAACTATTAGAAAAAAATGATTTCCCTGATCCGGTTATTAGAGTAAAGCCTGCAAAATATCTGAAAAAATACGACAATATACTTAAAAATAAATCAAGCAGTTTGCATACCCGTGCATTGCTTAAAATTCAGGATGGTTGTAACAGATTCTGTACTTATTGTAAAGTTCCGTATGTTAGGGGTCCTGCTCGGAGTAGACCCGTAGAAGATGTATTGGAAGAAGTTTCCTCTTTAAGTAGTAATGGGATTAAAGAAGTAGTCCTCACAGGAATTAATTTGGGCACCTACGGCAGAGATATAGATAAAGGAAAAATAAATTTAGCAAAATTAATTTCTCTGATTAACAGCATTAAGGGAATAAAAAGAATTCGTTTAAGTTCAATAGAATTAGTAGACATCGATGCTGAATTGTTAGATGTTTTTAAAAATTGTTCTAAGTTTTGCCATCACCTTCATATTCCTCTACAAAGTGGAGACGATAAAATTCTTAATCTTATGAATCGCCCTTACGATACCTCGATTTTTTATCAAAAGATCTCCCTGATAAAAGAAACAGTACCCGATATAGCCATTACTACTGATATTATGGTTGGTTTCCCCAATGAAGACGATAATAGTTTCAGTAAAACCGTTAGTTTTGTTAGAAAAATACACTTTGCAAAAATGCACGTTTTTAAATATTCTAATCGTAAAAAATGCGTAGCAGCTTTACTGCCCAATAAAATCGATAATATAGCAAAAAAAGAAAGAAGTAAAAAGCTGCAAGAATTATCCAAAGAATTATTTTATGATTTCCAAAAAAATTTCCTAAATTCAATTACTGAAATCTTGGTTGAGGACGAGATAAAAGACGAAGAAGGAAGAATTTATTCCCGCGGTACCACCTCTAATTATATTAAAGTGCTAATTCCTGCTTTTACCGGCAAAAGAGGTGAAATAGTTAGTGTTAAATTAAATAAAATATTTTCTAATTATATCGTTTCTTCAGTGCAAACTTTAGTGGGGTAGTTAGAAGAAAAAATAGATACGAAAAAATTGCCAAAATAATAGTTTTATGTTATAATTATTGTGCTTAAGTAAAAAGTTCGTTCTCTTCAAAAGAGTGGTATCCGAGACCACTCTTTTGTTATATATTAGGCAATTATTTCACTTGATACATTTTAATAGGAAGGAGGATATAATATATTGTCCATGAAAGTAGATTTAGCAAAAGTACTAGATGAATTGGAAAAAGAAAAAGGAATACCTAAAGATATATTAATAGGTGCGATTGAATCTGCAATACTTTCGGCATATAAAAAAAATTATTTAAGCAATGTAGAAAATATAAAAATAGATATTTCTAAAGACAGCGGAGTGATTAAAGTTTTTACCGATAAAATAATTGTAGACAAAGTTTCAAACCATTTAAAAGAAATTAGTATAGATGAATTACCAAAAAAAGATAAGGAAAAATATAATATTGGGGATACAATTTTAATAGAAACTACCCCTACAGAATTTGGAAGAATAGCTACTCAAACAGCAAAACAGGTAATAGTCCAAAAAATTAGAGAAGCTGAAAGAAATGTAATTTATGAAAAATATATCGATAAAGTGAGAGATATTGTTACCGGAGTCGTGTTGAGGGCAGAGTATGGAAACGTAATTATAGATTTAGGAAGAACGGAAGCCATTCTTTTATCTAACGAACAAATTAAAAATGAAGAATATTACAAAGGGAGAAGAATTAAAATTTATATCCTTGAGGTAACAAGAACATCTAAGGGTCCCAAGATAATTGCATCCAGATCCCATCCCGAATTATTAAAACGTTTGTTTGAATTAGAAATCCCCGAGATTCATGAGGGGCTTGTTGAGATTAAGAATATTGCTCGCGAAGCAGGCAAGCGCTCAAAAGTTGCAGTTTGTTCTAATGACGAAAAGGTAGACCCGATAGGGGCATGCATAGGCGATAGGGGTTCACGAATAAAATTAATTATGCAGGAATTAAAAGATGAAAAAATTGATGTTGTAAAATGGAGTGACGATGAAAAAACATTAATCGCTAATTCCTTAAGTCCGGCTAAAGTTTTAGAAGTAGGTCTTTTTGAAAAAGAAAAGACTGCTACAGTAATTGTACCAGATCAGCAACTTTCTTTAGCAATTGGAAAAGCAGGACAAAATGCCAGGCTTGCTGCAAAATTAACCGGATGGAAAATAGATATAAAAAGTGAATCAGAGTACAAGGATGAGAAAGAGCCGGATTCGAAAAACGATCTTGAAAAAAATGATTTAGAGAAAAAATAAAAAATGATAAAAAATCTAAAGATACCTGTAAGAACTTGTATCGGTTGTAAATGTAAAAAACCAAAAAAAGAGATGATTAGAATAATAAGAACGCCTGATGGACAAATTGAAATTGATGAGACGGGTAAAAAATCAGGAAGGGGAGCTTATATTTGCGGTGACGTTAAATGTTTGGATATTGTTCTTAAGGAGAATAGTTTAAAAAAATCCTTAAAGCAAGATATTACGTTAAAAACGCTTGATGATTTAAGAAAGGCTTTTTTAAAAAATATAGATGCAAGCACAGATGATATTAGTTAATTGGTTAAGAAAATAAAAACAATTTAATCGGTGAATTAACTAACCGGTTAACTAAATTGACTGGGAGACTGGTGGACAGGAAGGCCGGTAGACTGAATTAATTGGTAAATTGGTCAATTAACCAATATAAGATAATAATTTTTGATATAATGATGTTATAAAAAGAGTTATATAACTTATTGTGGAGGCGATATACAATGAAGATGAGAGTGTATGAATTAGCTGAAGATTTAAAAATGCCAGCCAAAGAGCTGTTAGGATTTTTAAATAAAGAAGGAATTAAAGTTAAAAATCATATGAGTGCTTTAGATGAAGATACTGTAGAATTAATTAAAGAAATTATTGATGCTGAAAAAGGGGGAAAGGCAAAAGAAAAGAATAAACAATTAAAAGTTTTAAAAATCACTAAGCTTCCGAATTTAAAGGAACTTTCCTCACAGTTAAAAATATCTTTATCAGAGTTAATACAAAAAATTATACAATTTGGAACAATAAGTTCTATTGACAAGGAAGTTTCTGTAAATATTTTAAAAAATATCGCTAAGGAATACGGGTATAAAGTAGAATTATCTGATAAACTAAAAAGTAAAAGTAACCTCCAAAAAAAGGATAAAGCTATAAAATTAATTGCAAAACCTCCTGTCGTTACTGTAATAGGACATGTTGACCATGGTAAAACTACTCTTCTTGATGCCATTCGAAAGACAGATGTCACCAAAGGAGAAGTGGGGGGGATTACGCAGCGAATCGGAGCGTACCAAATCAAAATTGCTAATAACATAATTGTATTTATAGATACTCCGGGACATGAGGCTTTCACCACAATGAGGGCTCGAGGAGTAAAAGCCACAGACGTTGCAGTTTTAGTTGTGGCAGCAGATGATGGAGTAATGCCTCAAACCGTTGAAGCAATTAACCATGCAAAAGCAGCGAATGTTCCTATTATCGTAGCAATAAATAAAATTGACAAAGCTAATGCTAATGTAGAAAAAGTTAAAAAAGAGCTGACCAAATATGAATTAGTTTCCGAAGAATGGGGAGGAGAAACTCTAATGGTGGAAGTTTCTGCCCTTCAAAACAAAGGTATTGAAAAATTATTGGAAGCTATTTTGTTACAAGCAGAGATATTAGACTTGAAGGCAAATCCGGATATTCCGGCAAAAGGCTTAATAATGGAAACGAAATTAGACAAGAAAAGAGGAATTATCGCTTCAGTATTAATTCAAGATGGGTCACTGAAGGTTGGCGATTATTTCATTGCAGGATTATACTATGGTAAAATCAGAAGCCTTATTGACGACAAGGGGAAAAGCATTCGAAAAGCAGGACCTTCAACTCCGGTTGAGATTATAGGTTTTGGTAAAATGCCCCAGGCAGGTGATTACTTCCAAATAGTACCTGATGATAAGCTCGCTAAAATTATAATTAACGAAAGAGAGGAAGAGGGAAGAAGTAAAGTAGTAGAAGAAGTAGAAATCTCTTTGGACAATTTATTTTTAGAGATAAAAGAAGGAAAAATAGATAAGTTAAATATAATTTTAAAGACAGACACGCAAGGTTCATTAGATGCTTTGCAAGAAGCTATAAAGAAGATAAAAATTGAAAATGAAGAGGTAAAAATTGACATAATACACGCAGGTGTAGGAAATATTAACGAAACAGATGTCATGTTAGCCTCTGCTTCCAAGGCAATAATAATTGGTTTTAATATTCGCCCTAGTATAAATATCCAAAAAATAGCTAAGTCCGAAAAGGTAGACATCAGATTACATAAAATCATATATAATTTAGTAGATGAAATTAGGTCCGCTTTAAAAGGATTATTGAAACCGAAAATCGAAGAATATGTCTGCGGACAAGCAGAAGTTAGGGAAATATTTAAAATACCTAAGATTGGCACTATTGCAGGAAGTTATGTATTAAGCGGAAAGCTATCAAATAAAGATAATATACGAGTGATAAGAGACGGTAAATTAATATATGAAAGTAAAGTTTCTTCGCTAAAACGATTTAAAGAAGATGTAAAAGAAGTTAATACTGATTTTGAATGCGGAATCGGCGTAGAAAATTTTAATGATATAAAGTTAAAGGACATACTCGAATTTTATACTTTTAGAGAAATTAAAGAAAAATAAACCTAGCCTGGAAAACTGGTTAAACATTGAACTAGTTTAATTGGTAAATTGGTGAATTGGGGAATTAATAATATGCCACTGCCTAAAAGAAGCGAACATTTAGAAAAATCTCTTTTAAGAGAAGTTAACAATATAATATATCGAAAAATAAACGATCCAAGAATAAAATTTGTCACCCTAACCAGAGTAAAAGTTTCGTCTGACCTAAAGTATGCTGATATTTTTGTGACCATCTTTAATGATAAAAAACAACAAAGAAAAGCTTTAGAAGGACTTAAAAATGCCACAAAGTTTATAAGAGGTGAATTGGGAAAAGATTTAAAAATAAGATATGTACCGAATATAAAATTCGTAATCGATCAGGACTTGAAACATCAATACAAATTATTGAAAATAATTACTGAAATTAATGAACCACAATTAGATTTAAAGAAAGATAAAAATAATGAATAGTTTTGATGAAATTAGCAATGTACTGCAGAAAAACAATAATTTTTTAATTACTTCCCATATAAATTTGGATGGAGATGCAATTGGCTCTGAACTTGCTCTTTATTCCATATTAAAAAAACTAAAGAAGAAACCTATTATATTAAATCAGGGCAAATTGCCAAAAATATATGATTTTTTGCCCGGCGTTAATAAAGTACAATATTTAGAAGATGATTATATTGATACAAAAAATATAGATGTGGGGATAGCACTTGATTGTAGTAATGTCAAAAGAATGGGAAAGACCTACGAAATATTTAAAAACATAAAAACCACAATAAACATTGACCATCATGCGAGCAATGAAAGCTTTGGAGATTTAAATTATGTGGATAGTTCTGTTTCCTCAGTCGGAGAAATTATCTATGAACTGATTAGGTTTATAAATGTAGATTTATTAGATAAAGATATCTCTACCTACTTATTTACCTCTATATTAACTGATACTGGCTCCTTTAGATATTCAAACGTAAGCTCAAGGACATTTAAAATAGCTTCCGATTTAACTTCTTTTGAAATTAAGCCGCATTTAATCGCCGCTAAGATTTACAATAGAAATACCTATCCCGGATTAAAATTATTGGGAGAAGCTCTTTCAACTTTAGAGGCGAATTATTCTAATTATGTTTCATGGATAACTATTACTAGAAAAATGTTAAATAATACTAAAGCAAATGATGAGGAAATAGAAGGAATAGTTGATGTTGCTGCAACTTTAGATAATAATGAAATATCAATATTATTCAAAGAAACTAAAGATAATAAAATAAAGATTAGTTTTCGCTCTAAAGGTAATTTTGACGTAAATAAATTTGCCGGAAAATTTAATGGAGGCGGTCACCCGAATGCTGCCGGTTGTTTATGTTCGGGAAAGATGTATAAAATTAAAGACAAAATTCTTTCCCAACTATTTAAAGAAATAAAGTCTTGTGAAGCAGAATGATGAACGGTATTTTAAACATATTTAAACCAAAAGGAATCAGTTCATATCAAGTCGTGAGAGAAGTTAAAAATATCTTAAATATTTCTAAAGTGGGACATACGGGGACATTAGATCCCTCTGCTTCCGGTGTTTTATTGTTATGTTTAGGACAAGCTACAAAAATAGCTGAATTTTTAGTAGGTACGAAAAAACACTATCAGGGCGAAATGACTTTGGGAATTTCCACGGATTCCCAGGATGCAGAAGGCAAAATAATTGGGAAAAAAGAAGTAAGTACTGATATTGATGAAAAAATGATTAGAGCTATATTCCAAAAATACGAAGGTACAATTAGTCAGATACCTCCGATGTTTTCAGCAGCCCATTTCAAGGGAAAAAGATTGTATCATCTTGCCAGGAAAGGGATAGAAGTAAAAAGAAGTCCTAGGGAAATAAAAATATATCAGTTTAACTTGATAAATTTTGACCAAAGAGTAAATCCGATAGTTAAATTCGAAGTTGTTTGCTCAAAGGGTACATATATTAGAACATTGTGTAATGACATAGGTAATGAATTAGGTTGTGGCGCGCATTTGTCAAGTTTAGTAAGAAAAAAGGTTGGTAATTTTAGCATTGAAAATTCAATGAATTTAGAGGAATTTAAAGAGGATAAAACTTTAGGAAAGAAATATCTTATTAGCATTGATTCCGCTCTTGAAGGATTAAATAAAATAACTGTAAAAAGTGAAGCAACTAAAACCGTTTTGAACGGCGGAGTTATATCACGCGAGCAGGTTATTGAAATTCCGGAAGGGCTAAAGACAGGAAAAGACAAATTTGTTAAAATATTTGACGTAAAAGGTAATTTGCTGTCTATCGGTACTTCGATTAAAGAGGATGGAGAAAATATTATCTTTAAGCCAGTTAAGGTTTTTAGTAATTATTAATTTTGCTAATTTGATGTAGATAATTAACTATGGAAGTTATAAGATATTCAAAAAATATCATATTGCCGAACAAAAAACGATATATTGCTTTAGGTGTCTTTGATGGCATACATTTAGGACATCAAAAATTGATTAAGCAAACCGTCGATAAGGCCAAAAAAAATGATGGAATAAGTATTGTTGTTACTTTTGACCCGCATCCCGATAAAATAATTAATCCGGAAAGCGATGTTTTCTTGTTAACAACTTTGGAGGAGCGAATAAGCTTAATTAAAGAATCAGATGTTGATATCCTTCTTGTTATTAAATTTAATGAGACTATGAGTAAAATGCTGCCCAAAGATTTTGTAAGCAAAATATTAGTTGATAGTTTGCAGGTAAAAGAGCTTTTTGTGGGCTTTAATTATAAATTTGGTTTTCGGGGAAAAGGGAATACGGATCTTTTAAAAGAATATAGCAAGTTCTATAAATTCAAAACTAACATATTGAAACCAATTACTAAAAATCATACTATAATTAGCAGCACTAGAATAAAAGATTGTATCAAATCGGGAGAAATCGAAAAAGCACGAAAATTATTAGGACATGACATTACGATTTCGGGAAAAGTAATTTCCGGAAAAGGCAGAGGAAGAAAATTATTAAATTTCGCTACAGCTAATATCGAGATACCACCGGATAAGCTAATTCCCGTTAACGGAGTATATCTGGTAGAAGTTAAAATTGATAATAGAAAATATTATGGCTTGATGAATATAGGAGTTAGGCCAACTTTTAGAGAAACAGAACGCACTATTGAAGTTCACATTATAAATTTCAATAGAAAAATATATACTGAAAAACTAGTCGTTAATATATTACAAAAAATAAGAGAAGAAAAATGCTTTAACCGTCCAAGTTTACTAAAGAAACAGATAGAGGAGGATATTTTAACAGCCAATGAAATAATTAGTAAAAGAAATTAGTATCGATACTATATACTCGATACTTTCTTCAATAAGGTTGAAGGGTATAATGGTTTATGATAAAATAATGAGCATATAGAAATAAAAATAATAATCAAAAATAAAAGGAGAGGGAAAAACATGGTTTTGGCTAAAGAAGATAAGGAAAAAACAATAACAAAATACCAGCATCATACTACTGATACTGGCTCACCAGAAGTTCAAATTGCTTTGTTAACAGAAAGAATAAATGATCTTACCGGACATTTAAATATAAACAAAAAGGATTTTCATTCTAAGCAAGGTTTATTGAAGATGGTAGGGAGAAGGAGAAGGCTATTAAAGTATCTTAAAGATAATGATATTGCTAAATATCGGACAATTCTTGAGTCACTAAATTTACGAAAATAATAAATTAGTCGTTAGTGAATAGTAAATAGTCGTTAGTGAATAGTAAATAGTCGTTAGTTTCAAATACAAAATGCAAGATACACAATTATAATAAAGATAAAATATTTACATAAAATAAACTAGTTTTTAAATAATAAGGAGGAAAAAAATATTTAATGTTAGGAACTAAAGAAATTAAAATTAATTTAAATGGTAAAGTAATAAATATAGAAACTGGTAAAGTTGCTAAACAGTCAGCTGGCTCGATTGTGGTTAGCTGCGAGGGGACTATTGTGCTGGTAACAGCAAACAGTTCCAAAGAACCACGTGAAGGGATAGACTTTTTCCCTTTAATGGTAGATTATGAGGAAAAATTTTATGCTGCAGGTAAAATACCAGGTGGTTTTTTCAAAAGAGAGGGAAGGCCAAGCAAGAATGCAATATTAACTTCTCGACTTATAGATCGTCCCTTGAGGCCTTTGTTCCCCCAAGAATATAGAAACGATGTCCAGGTCATTGCTACCGTTTTGTCGTATGATCAAAAAAATTCACCGGATATACTTGCTATAATAGGAGCTTCTGCAGCTTTATGGATATCGGATATTCCTTTTCAATGTCCCATAGGAGCCGTCAGGATTGGTCTGAAAGAAAACGAGTTCATAGTTAATCCCGGCCCTGAGGAATTAGAAAATTCAGAATTAGACTTAATTATAGCTGGTACAAAAGATTCAATTATAATGATGGAAGGCGAAGCAAAAGAGGTATCTGAAGAAAATGTACTAAAGGCAATTGGTATTGCTCAGGAAGCAATCAAAACCATCATAGAAGGCCAGGAAAAATTAGCCGATATTTTGGGGAAATCCAACATAAAAGAAGAAAAACAATATTCGGAAACAGCAGAATTGGAAGATAATTTTCGCAAAGAAATTAAAAATCTCTACGGAAAAGAAATTAAAAAATCAATGTGCATAACTGAAAAGAAGGAAAGAGAAAATACATTAAAAAATATATCTAATCAGATTATTGAAAAATTATCTGTTGAGGGAGACAATTTATCCCTCTTGAAAAATGCCTATGATGAAGTTTGCAAAGAGACTATTCGTAATTTAATAATGGAAGAAAAAATAAGAGTAGACGGAAGAAAATTAGACGAAATACGGCCTATTAGCTGCGAAACCGGGGTACTTCCTCGAGTTCATGGAAGTGCTTTATTTACCAGAGGTGAAACGCAGGCCTTAGTTATTACTACTCTTGGGACAGTAAAGGATAAGCAGTTTATAGATACTTTGGAAGACGACACTTCGGAAAGATTTTATCTGCATTATAATTTTCCGCCTTTTAGTGTTGGCGAGGTAAAACCAAGAAGAGGTCAATCAAGAAGAGAAATTGGTCATGGTTCGCTGGCAGAAATGGCTCTAAAAGCAGTAATCCCCCCGGAAGAAAAATTTCCTTATACTATTCGCATAGTTTCTGAAATCTTAGAGTCAAATGGCTCTTCTTCTATGGCTTCTGTTTGCGGAGGGAGTCTATCCTTATTTGACGCCGGAGTTCCTATTGAAAAGCCGGTAGCCGGAGTTGCCATGGGATTAGTGAAAGAAGATGAAAAGGTAGAAATATTAACTGATATTTTAGGTTTAGAAGACCATTATGGTGATATGGACTTTAAAGCCACCGGAACCGACCAGGGCATTACCGCTATTCAGATGGACCTGAAAATTGCGGGTGTCTCAAAAGATACAATGCAAGATGTTTTACAGAGGTCTAAAGAGGCGAGATTATTTATTCTGGATGTAATGAATAAAACAATGTCTAAACCTAAAGAAGAATTATCTGAATATGCGCCAAAAATAATGATTGTAAGTGTTGATCCCTCTAAAATTGGCATGGTAATTGGCCCCGGTGGGAAAAATATTAAAAAAATTATAGAAGTAACGGGTGCATCTGTTGATATTAAAGATGATGGAGAAGTATTTATAGCTGCACCAGACGGAAAAGCTCTGAAGCAGGCAAAAAAGATGATTGAAGATTTAGTAAGAGAAGCCAAGGTTGGGGAAACATACGAAGGAAGGGTGACCAGGACAACTAATTTTGGAGCTTTTGTTGAAATTTTCCCCGGTAGGGAAGGCCTGGTTCATATTTCAAAATTGTCACATGAACGAATAAGGAGAGTTGAAGATGTAGTTAGGGTCAATGATAGTATACTGGTTAAATGTATTGGAATTGATAATCAAGGTAGAGTTGACCTAAGAAAAATGGATAGCGATGAAAACGATATTGTAAACAATGATATTGATAAAAACAATGAAAAATATGACTGATTTTTTTTTGAAAGCGATGAAACAAATAAAACAAAAAGTGAACTTAGTGTAGTGAAAAATAGCAAAATAGAAATAAAAATAGCAAAAGTAGAAGGATGTGAGGATTTATCTTTGCCTATTTCCGCAAGTAAATTCTCCTCCGGAGTTGATTTGCTATGCGCAGAAGATGCAGATACCGTGTTAAAACCGGGTAAGGTAAAATTAATTTCCACTGGGATCAAAATTATGATTCCTGAAGGTTATGAAGGTCAAATACGGCCCCGAAGCGGCCTAGCTCTTAAACACAGTATTACGGTTTTAAATACCCCGGGTACTATCGATTCGGATTACAGAGGTATTGTAAAAGTAATATTAATTAATCTAGGTGAAGAAGAATTTGTTATACGAAGAGGAGACAGAATAGCTCAATTAGTAATTCAAAAAATCTTTTTTCCTAATTTTGAAATTGTAGAGACCCTGGATAAAACCAAAAGAGGAGAGGGTGGCTTCGGACATAGCGGCGTAAAATAAGTGATAAGTAATAAGTAAAGACAAGTACAGCATAATTGCGTATGAGTCTTTTTTCTCTTTACGCAATACAAAATTTATTCTAATTCCTAGTTTTTTCCTATTATTTCCTTAACCAGGCAACTAATCAACATTGGATGTAATGAGTAATACGTGATAAGTAATCTGTTTTTAGGATTTAGGAAATTTTATCTCATTACTTATCACTCATTACTCATTACTGTATCTACAATACGCTCTACGCTGTTTTTTCTTTACTATATACTAACAATATTCACTAACGACTAACTTTGGCGGAGGTATTTAATGACCACTGAACTAATCTTTGGCATGGTGGGAGGTCTGGGATTATTTTTATACGGAATGCAGTTGCTTAGTGATGGCTTGCAAAAAGTTACCGGTGATAGAATACAAAAAATCATGGAACTATTAACCAATAAGCCAGTAATGGGCGTTGCAACCGGGGCTATTTTAACTTCCATTATTCAAAGTAGTAGTGCTACAAGTGTTATCACTATCGGATTGGTAAACGCTGGATTATTAAGTTTAAAGCAAGCCGTAAGTGTAATAGCAGGTGCAAATATAGGAACTACTGTGACCGCCCAGATCGTATCTTTCCGTTTAGAACAATATGCTCTTCCGGCAATTGGTATAGGTTTTATCATTAATTTTTTAGCCAAAAGAAAAAGTTATAAATATTTTGGACAAATTTTACTCGGTTTTGGTATATTATTCTTAGGCTTATACACTATGTCTCATGCCGTGAGTCCACTAAGAAATTATGCTCCATTCTTAAATTTATTAGTAAATATTTCTCACAATCCTTTATTAGGCGTTGCGGTTGCTGCAATCTTTACCGCTATAATTCAAAGTAGTAGTGCTACTACCGCCATTGTAATTGCCATGTCTATTCAAGGTATAATAGGCATAGAAGCAGCAATTCCCCTTGTTCTTGGAAGCAATATAGGAACTTGTTTTACTGCAGCGATTGCCAGTATAGGGAGTTCAATAACCGGGAAAAGAGTCGCTCTTTCTCATTTATTTTTTAATATCGGAGGAGTTGTTCTATTTCTATTTTTTATAAATAAATTCTCCTATATGGTAACATTGACCTCATCAAGTATCCCAAGGCAAATCGCCAATGCTCATACTTTATTTAATATAATTAACGCAGCAATATTACTTCCATTTCTTTCTTTGTTTGTTAAATTTATAGTTAAACTTTTACCAGGTGAAGAAATTGTCCTTAAGAGAGGCCCTGTTTACCTAAACAAGGATATGCTAAATACGCCATCTCTCGCTTTGAGTCAGGCAACTAAAGAACTGGTTAGAATGGGCGAAATGGTTGAGAGCATGCTAAGTGATGTAATGATGTCTTTTGTTCAAAATGACCTGAATATCTTAAAAAGTGTATACTTAAAAGAAGGAGTGGTAAATACTTTAGAAAAAGAAATTACCAAATATTTAGTATTAATATCTCAACAGTCTCTCAGCCCCAAACAATCAAAGATACTAACAGATTTAATGAATATAGTAAATGACATAGAAAGAGTAGGGGACCATGCTGAAAATTTAGCTGAACTTACCGAGGAAAAGATAAATGAAAAGCTGCCTTTTAGTGAAAAAGCTTTAGATGAACTAAAATTTATGTTTTCTAAAGTTCAAATTTCATTAAGTAAATCAATTTCGGCACTAAAAAATAGAGATATAAAGTTAGCACAAGAGGTAGCTTTAAAAGAAGATGAAATTGATAAAATAGAAAAAGGACTTCGTGATAATCATATATATAGGCTGAACCAAGGCCTTTGTTATCCCGAATCCGGCATTATCTTTTTAGACTTAATAAGTAATTTAGAAAGAGTCGGAGACCACGCTAATAACATTGGTTTAATGGTAATCGACGAATTGTCCAATGGTTAGGGGAATGTATGTCATTAATATTATTAGGGCTGATACAAGGGTTAACTGAATTTTTTCCGGTAAGCAGTTCCGGGCATTTGGTAATAGCAAAATATTTCTTAAAACTAAATTTACCGGGTGCGGCATTCGAAGCACTTTTACATTTTGGAACAATTGTGGCCGTAATAGTACTCTTTAGAAAAGATATTAAAGAATTAATAATTTCTTTTTTTGACAGTATTTATAAACTATTTCGGGGAGAAAATATATTAAATATTTTTAAAAATAATTCATCATCAAAACTTGCCTGGTTCTTGGTGATCAGCACCATACCGGCAGCAATTATTGGATATGCTTTTAGCTCTTATTTTGAAATGCTTTTTAGCAAGCCTATAATATCTGCCTTTATGCTAAGTATAACAGGAGCTCTACTTTGGGCTGGAAATAAAAAATATTCAAAAGGTAGTAAAAATATTTCGGAAATTACTTACAAAGATGCTATTATTATAGGGATAGCTCAGGCCCTCGCTATTTTTCCGGGGATATCGAGGTCCGGTTTGACTGTTATCGCCGGATTATCAAGAAACTTAGAGCGAGAATTTGCGGCGAAATATTCCTTTATACTATCTGTACCGATCATTTTAGGTGCTTCAATTTTTAAAATTAGAGAGATATCTTCTTTAAATATAAATTTAAATATTATGATATTATCCGGGCTTGTAGCCGCTATATCAAGCTATGGGGCTATGAAAATATTTATAGGACTATTAAAAAATCGAAAAATATACTTTTTTTCATATTATCTTTGGATCGTATCTGGTTTAACAATTTGGATGTCTTTATCGAGAGGATTTTGATAAATTGAAAATAAAGAAAAAAAACACTAAAAATGAAACTATAAGTATAATAATTATTGCATTTTCTTTGTTATATGTTTTCGCCTTTATTTTCAATGACAGAATGGGGATAGTCGGAAAAATTATTGTTCAAACAGCAACTCGCAATATTGGTCTCGGTGCCTATATTTTCCCCATCTTGTTATTATTATTGGGAATTTTAATTCTTTTTAATTATAAACCACCCAATCCTTATCATAAACTCTTCGGTATTAGTTTTTTATTTGTTATATTGCTTATATTTATCCACCTAAAATTACTATTACTTGATAATTCTTATTCATTGTCGATAAAAGGGGCAGGTGGGGGTTTATTGGGTTATAATTTTGCCAATTCCTTATATCTTTACTTTGGAATAAAAGGCGCTTATCTTGTTCTGATATCTCTCAGCTTAATATCCGCCTTATTTATAACTGAAGTATCCTATTTTTATATATTTAGCAACCTGGGAAATAAAATTAAGATAACATTCAATAATATTTATAATATTTCTAAAAGTATAAGGACAAAAATATCTAAAATTTCAAGGCACAAAGAGGAACCCGATTATAAAGAATACAAAGAAGATAAAATGCCTAAAAGAATATTTAAGATAAAAAGAACAAGGAAAAAAGAAAAGAAATTAGAAGAAGAGAAAATGTTAGATAGAGATTATAAAGAATCCAATCAGGAACCCAAGGTAGACATATATCAAGTTCCACCCCTGTCACTACTATCTGACTCGTACGCTGAAGATAAGACAGATATCAAATTAAATATTGAGGAAAATGTAAAAACACTAGAAAAAACCTTCACTAATTTTGGAATAGATGCAAAAGTCGTTGGGGTTATCCACGGACCAACTGTTACCCGATATGAAATTCATCCTGCACCGGGGGTTAAAATATCTAAGATAACTAATTTAAGCAATGATATCGCTTTATCGTTTGCGGTAGCCTCAGTCAGAATAGAAGCACCAATCCCCGGCAAAAATGCTGTGGGAATAGAAGTCCCTAACCGTAAAAGAATAAATGTTTATTTAAAAGAAGTATTACAAAGCAGTGAATTTCAAAATGGTAAATATAAATTACCTATTGCTTTAGGAATAGATATCGGAGGTAAACCTATCATCGCAGATTTAACCGAACTTCCCCATTTATTAATTGCCGGGGCAACCGGATCAGGGAAAAGTGTATGTATTAATAATATAATATTGAGTATTCTTTATAAGTTAAGTCCGGAAAAAGTAAAATTTCTGATGATTGACCCAAAAAGAGTAGAGCTAAATGTTTACAACGGCATTCCACATTTATTAATACCTATTGTAACCGATGCAAGTCAAGCCATTAAAGTGTTAAACTGGTCAATATCTGAAATGGAAAAAAGATTTAAAATATTTGCAGAAGCAGGGGTCAGGAATTTAGCCGGCTATAATGAATATGTTATAAATATGAATAATGAGACTGAACCTTTACCCTATATTATAATAGTAATCGACGAATTAGCTGATTTAATGCTATCTTCTCCGGTAAAAGCCGAGGAATCATTATGTAGATTAGCCCAGATGACCAGAGCAACCGGCATACATTTAATAATAGCCACTCAACGTCCTTCTGTAGATATTATTACCGGTTCGATAAAGGTTAATTTCCCTTCCAGAATTGCTTTTGCAGTTTCTACTCAGGTTGATTCAAGGACTATATTAGATGTGAATGGTGCCGAAAAATTGTTGGGAAACGGTGATATGTTATTTTCTCCGGTCGGTGCCTCCAAGCCAATTAGGGCTCAGGGAGCTTTTGTGGTAGAAAAGGAAATTAGAAATGTAGTATCATATTTAACGAAGCATTCCCCTTCTACCGAATATGAACAAGAGGTGTTAGAATATAAAAAGAGTAAAGGTCTATCGCGAGAAACAGAAGAAGAGGAAGAGGATGAATTATTTAATGACGCTGTTTCTATTATTATTAATAGTAAGCAAGCTTCAATATCAATATTACAGAGGAAGCTCCGAATTGGTTACACTCGGGCGGCTCGATTGATAGATGTAATGGAAGAAAAGGGAATCGTGGGGCCATATGATGGTCGGAATCCAAGAAAGATATTGATTTCCAATGAAGAATACTTAAATAAGTATGAAAAATAATAAATATTTTTTTATTTTTAAGCAGGAAAAAACTCGTCTGATGTAGTATTATTATATTAACCAACAAACCAGTGAACTAACTAACTAAATATTAATGACTATTCACTATTCACTAACAACTAAATAAAAGAGGGGGTGGTAGATGAATTATTTTTCTGTCTGCATAAAAGTAAACTTGTGATTTTAAGTATTTTAAAAAACGAAAGGAGATTTCAGAAATGAAAAAGAATTTATTATTAGTAGTCGCATTAGTAGTAATCTTAAGTTTATGTCTTTCTTCGACAGTTTTTGCTGCAGAACCACTAAAGGTTGGGTTGGTATTTGATATTGGTGGAAAAGGAGATAAATCATTTAATGATTCAGCATCCCGGGGCTTAGCATGGGCGGCAGCTGATTTTGGAATTAAACGTATCGAATTGGAACCGGGGGTAGATGCCGATAGAGAAGTAAATTTGAGAAATCTTGCCATGTTGGGTTATGACATGGTAATAGGAGTGGGATTTTTATTTGATGATGCTATCAAGACGGTTGCAGTTGAATTTCCTGAGACAAAATTTGCTTCCGTTGACGGATATATCCCGGATTTACCTAACGTAGTATCATTAAACTTTATGGAACAGGATGGTTCTTTTCTAGTAGGTATGATTGCTGGTTTAAAAGCTAAAGAAGATGGTAAAGATGCGGTTGGATTTGTAGGTGGTATGGATATTGCATTGATTAATAGGTTTGAAGCAGGCTATATAGCTGGCGTCCATTATGTATACCCGGAGTGCCAGGTATTTTCTGCTTATGCCGGAGATACCGGACAAGCCTTTGCTGACCCGGTAAAAGGGAAAGAATTAGCTTTGTCACAATACGATAACGGAGCATGGGTAATTTATCATGCTTCAGGATTAACCGGTGCCGGAGTATATGAAGCCGCTAAAGAAAGAAAAAGATACGTAATTGGAGTTGACTCCAACCAGAACTATATGGGATATATCGAGGGAACCGGAGAAAATTTTGGTTTAACCAGTATGTTAAAACAAGTTGACGTTTCAGTATATCTTGCTATAAAAAGCGTAGTTGAAGGAACTTTTAAGAGTGGCATTGAAGTATTTGGTTTGGATAGAACCATTACAATTGGAGATAAGACCTATGGCGGAGTTGGTTATGCTATGGATAAGTACAATAAAGACCTTGTATCTGCAGAAATAATAGCTAAGGTTGAAGAAGCAAAGCCTAAAATTATAAGCGGAGAAATTGTTGTTCCTACCGAAGTAACTAAATAGTGTATTTCAATATATATTTAGAGGCATTCATTATTATATGAATGCCTCTAAATATAAAGAATTCAGATGTAAATTACTGAAGGAGGATTTATTCATTGCCTGAAATTGCCTTAGAGATGAAAAACATAACCAAACGATTCCCTCTGGTAGTTGCCAATGATAAAGTTAATTTTACAGTCTACAAGGGAGAAATACATGCTTTGGTGGGAGAAAACGGAGCTGGCAAAAGTACATTAATGAGTATTTTATACGGATTATACCAGGCTGACTCTGGTGAAATCTTTATAAATGGGGAAAAAGTTAATATAACTAACCCTAATGTAGCTATTAATTTAAAGATTGGTATGGTTCATCAGCATTTTATGTTAGTACCGCCTTTAACTGTTACGGAAAATATTATACTGGGTATGGAACCCATAAAAAATAATATTTTCATAGATATGGAAGATGCAACTAAGAGGGTTGAAGAATTATCTAAAAGTATGGGTTTTAAAATCGACTCCAAAGCAAAGATCGAAGATATTTCCGTAGGCATCCAGCAAAGAGTAGAAATTATAAAAGTTCTTTACCGTGGAGCAGATATTTTAATTATGGATGAACCAACTGCTGTGTTAACTCCGCAAGAAGTCGAAGAGTTATTTGGAATCCTTAATTCTTTAAAAAAGCAAGGTAAGACAATCATCTTTATCACTCATAAATTAAACGAAGTCAAAGCTATTTCTGATCGTATAACGGTCATGAGAGATGGTAAAGTAGTTGGTGTTAAAAATACCAAAGATACCAACCAGGAGGAAATAGCCAATATGATGGTTGGTCGTAAGGTCTTATTGCAAGTGGATAAGAAAGAACATAAATTTGGAAAAACAGTGTTAAAAGTAAACAAATTAAATGCTTTAAATAGCAAAAAATTACCTGCACTAAAAGAGGTTTCTTTCGAAATTAGAGAAGGAGAAATTTTAGGAATCGCCGGAGTTGAAGGTAATGGACAGACTGAATTAGTAGAAGTTATTACCGGACTTCGTCCGGCTTTAAGCGGTAAAATATTTTTATACGATAAAGAAATTACCGATTATTCTCCTCGGAATATTAGAGAACAAAAAATTGCTCATATCCCGGAAGACAGGAGACAGCGCGGAATTATTGCAGATTATACGGTTTCTGAAAATTTAATTTTAGGAAGCCATTATCTTCCGCCTTTTAATAAAGGTTTATCCTTAAATATTTCTGAAATTAATAGTCATGCTGATAAATTAATCGAGGAATATGATATACGCCCTTCCGATAGCTATAATTTATTAAAATCTTTATCCGGGGGAAATCAACAAAAAGTTATTGTTGCCCGGGAATTATTTGGAGAACCAAGACTTTTAGTCGCTGCTCAACCAACTCGGGGATTAGATGTAGGCTCTATTGAATTTGTGCATAGCCAAATATTAAAGGAAAGAGATAAAGGAAAAGCAATTTTATTAATCTCGGCTGATTTAGATGAGATTTTATCTTTGTCTGACCGCATTGCTGTTATATATGAAGGCGAAATAGTAGATGTTTTAGATCCGAAGAAAACAGAGGAAAAAGAAATAGGCTTACTAATGACTGGCTCTACTACAAATAAAATATTATCAGAGGTCAAGTAGTTTATGGAGGAAGATAAATTTGAAAAGTATTAAAAAATTTGACTATTACATCCTTTTAGAAAAAATAACTCCTTTAATCGCCGTAATACTTGCCCTACTGGTAGGCGCAATTGTTATTCTTATAATCGGAGAAGACCCGATTTTTGTTTATAAGACATTATTTAGCAACGCTATTGGTAACAGAGATGGTTGGGGCAATGTATTGTTCAGAGCAACCCCATTAATATTTACCGGATTAGCAGTTGCTTTTGCCTTCCGTTGTGGCCTATTTAATATAGGTGGAGAAGGACAGGTGCTTATCGGATCCTTCCTTGCTACCTGGGTTGGATTTACCTTTACTGATTTACCTGCTTTCATTCTTATTCCACTATGCATATTAGCCGCCGCCGCTGGTGGTGCTTTATGGGCAGCTATTCCCGGGTTATTAAAGGCTAAAAGAGGGGTACACGAAGTTATTGTTACTATTATGATGAACTGGATAGCTTCCTCTTTAACCTTCTTTCTTGTCTTAAAGTTTAAAGCACCGGCAACTGAAGCAATGAAAGCAGCTGGCGTACAACAGATGATTCCTCACACCAGTGAAATTGCCCAAGCTGCTCGTCTTCCTCGGCTCTATACTATTCTTAAAGCATTAAATATAGATTTCCCTTCTTATAATCAAGTTAATGTATCCTTTTTTATTGCTCTTGCTGCTGC
>DASRMF010000083.1:0-4645 GCA_035648055.1 Atribacterota bacterium | reverse complement strand
GATATAAACTGGTTTACCCTGAACGGTTTCAACCTTAAATTTTTCTTGATTTATACCTTTGAATAAATTAGCTAAGGTAATGGTGTCTTGTACTTTTACATTAGTCTCAATATATTCTTTCATCTCTTCAGATATCTGCGGAATTTTAGTTATAGAATCAAAATTCATCATTTTTTTTATTACTGCTAAAGCTAATTTTTGTTGCCTTTTTATTCGACCTAAGTCTCCCAATTTATCGTACCTAAACCTTATGTATTGCAAAGATTTTTCTCCATCTAATATTTGCTTCCCCGGAGAAAGATTTATGTCCAATCCTCCTGCCTTATCCACATAATGCATCTCTTTTTCTATATCAATCTCAACCCCGCCTAACTCATCAATAATATTAACAAATCCATTAAAATCTGCTACTGCATAAAAGTGAATCGGTAAATCTAAAAATGAACTGACAGTTTTAGATATCAATCCTTCTCCTCCAAAGGCATAAGCATGATTTATCTTATCCATTTCTCTTCCTGGAATTTCCACCCTGCTATCTCTGGGGATGGACAGGATAAGGACATCTTTAGTCTTTGGAGAAATGCTTAAAAAAACTATAGTATCTGCACGTCCATTATTTTCAACCTCGTCACAGCCTACAATTAAGATATTTACTCGATTGTAAGACATTATGTAAGAGCTGAAGGGAAAAATCCCAAAATATTTTAATAAAAAAATTAGAGCAACTAATAATAGGACAGAAAACATAGTTAAGATTAATTTTTTGTCTTTTTTCTTTTTTAGCCCTCTTCTTTTATTTCTTCTTATGCTTTCCCCTAAATTATTTTCATACATCAAACAAAAACCACCTTGCTTAGGATATTGTTCCTAGCTTCAATAGAAACAGGATGAATTAATAAATTTTTGCTGATCAGATAGAGTAATCCCATGTCCAGAGCCATTAAAACTGCCCTGTCTAAATTTATTTCTGCCATTTTCCTTACTTCTTCCACTCCATTCATATTTCTTAAAGGTTCAATTTTATCACTCAGATAAATTATTTTATCCAAAAGGGACATTTGAGCTGCACCGGTACTGTGTGCCTTTATTGCTTTTAAAATAACGGGGTCTTGAATGTTAAATTCCTTTTTTGCAATAGCTGCCCCTGCCAAAGGGTGTAACAATTTAGGAATTTTACGAATAATTTCATCAAGTTCGATATTACATTCTAAAACCATTTTTTCTAAAGTTTTATAATCTAAATCCTTAGCACAATCATGTAATAATCCGGCGACTTCGGCTTTATCTGCATCATAATCATATTTTATAGCTAACTTACGGGCAATCTTAGAAGTATTAACCGAGTGTTCCAATCTCTCTTCGCCCAGCATCTCTTTTAAGCTTATTTTTATTAAATCGATATCCACTCTCATCACCTATCTCTTACCTTAAAGAAGCTCCTAACACTTAATTTGTCAAAAGGTAAACTTTAGTGCCAGGCACTAAATATTACATTTTACTATATAACCCTTTTTTGTAAATATGTTCTTCCACTTCTTGGGGGAGTAAATATTTTATACTTTTCCCCTCTCTCACTCTTCTTCTGATATCAGTAGAAGATATGGCCAGGGCGGGAATTTCCATAATATTAATAATTTTTTTAAATTTTGTATCTAATTTATTCAAATCATATCCCGGCCGGGTTGCAGCTACAAACTGACAAAGCTTAATTAATTCCTCACTTTTGTACCAGGAATCTACCTCTAAGAAAGCATCTGCCCCGGTGATAAAAAATATTTTAATCCCATAATTATATCTCTCTAAAAATTCTTTAACAGTGTCTATAGAATAAGAAGGCCCCGGCCTATTGAGTTCAACTTTGGATACCTCAAAAAATTGGTTATTACTAGTGGCCAGGACTGTCATTAAATATCTATCTTCGGGGTCAGAGATATTATTTTCTCTTTTGTGGACAGGCTTATGGCAGGGTACAAATATTACTTTATCTAATTTAAATTCAACCCTTGCTTCTTCAGCTGCAAATAAATGTCCACAATGTATGGGGTCAAATACTCCACCCATTATTCCTAAACGTTTAATACTCGTTTTTTCCTTAAAAATTATTCTTCCTCCTCCGGCACACTTTCTTCAGTTTTTGTTTCTATTTTACTCTGTTCGGTCACTTTCTCTTTTTCGCCCTCTACTTCTCCATTAATTACTGTAAAAGTGATATCCTTCTCCGGATAGCTCCAGTTTTCTATCTTATCTCCATCTTTAAAGTTAACTTCTATTCGCGAAGGATAGCCAAAACCTAAATATCCTTTTCTTTCTAAAACCTGTTTGTAAGGGAGTGATTTTGCTTTCTCTAACTGAAGCCACAGATTTTCCTCTTTATCTTTCAATCCCAAAGAACTATAAATTTTGGTTAATTGCAGGTAAGAACGCCAATATGGTGAAGGATGTTCAAAGGAGACTAAATTAGCTGCTTCTTCTATATCGATAACTTTTTTATAATTTTCTATAGCTAAATTGGTAAACTGCCAGGTACTTTTTTCTCCTAAATTTCGATAAGTTTCACCTATCCAGTAAAAAGCTTCCAGTAAATTCGGTTCTATACTGGCTGCTCTTTTGAAATAAGGAAGCGCGCTTAATAAACTGTTTACAGAAGGAGCATCTCCCTTAAAAAGATATTCTTCCGGATTTCCAATTATTTTACTTCCTTCATCTAAATAATCATTTGCCTTATCTGATTGAACCCGGGAGGTGCTCTTAAAACTACCTATTAAATTCTGAAAGGCATATTGATTTCTGGGGTTGATTCTTAGAACTTCTTTCCATTGTTCTATTGCCTGACCATAATCATCGGTCTGTTCATATACTTTCCCCAGCCAGTAATGGGCATTCTCAAAATCAGGGTTCAGTTCTATAGCTCTCTTATAATATTGTGCGGCCATCTCATATTTTCCCTGAAGAAAATATTCATACCCATTTTTATAGTAGGTCTGATAGTCCTGAGCGTAAATTATTGCACTGCCCAAAATTAAAATTAAAAATAGGATTAATAAACTCAGACCAATTTTATGAAAAAAATTTTTCATCATTATTCTTGCACCCTCCCCACTTTCTTCTTATTAATGTTCTTTAATCTTATGATTCTTTCAACTTCTCCACATAATTCATTCTTAAATTTGCCAGTAAACTTTCGATCCGCTTGAAATCTTCCGGGTTTAAATCATCTTTAATCTGGTCATATAAAAAAGCCACTGTATCTATAGCAATTTTAGCTTTTTTTAAATCTTTATTCATTTCTTTAGTTTCGGGATTCATAATGAGACCCAAATACTCCCAGGCTTTTCCGCTCAACATACTTATAAACCACACAAAAAGAACAGGTAAATCAGGTTCTTTAAAATGCTCTTCTTGTTTTTTTTCTTCTTCTTTAACTTTTTCCTTTGTTTCTTCTTTCTCCTCTTTCTGTACCTTTTTTTCTTTTATCTCTTCGTCTTTTTCTGTTTTCTCTTCTCTTACTTTCTTTTCCTCTTTCATAATTACTTTTATTCTCTCCTTTATAAAAAATATTTACTCGTTCAAGCTAACCACGCAATAAGAAGCAATGCCTTCCCCTCTCCCAATAAAGCCCATCTTCTCATTAGTTGTAGCTTTAATATTTATCTTTTCGAAAGAACTTTTTAAAACCAGGGCAACATTATTTTTCATCTTCATAATAAAAGGTGCAATCCGTGGTTCTTCTATTACTATGGAAACATCTATATTATTTATGGTAAGTTTCTTACTTTTTAATATTTCATAAGTATTTTCCAGTAATTTTAGACTGGAAATATCTTTATACTGTTCATCATTATCCGGGAAATGCTGACCGATATCTCCTTCTCCTGCTGCTCCTAATAAAGCATCTATTAAAGAATGAATTAAGACATCAGCATCTGAATGTCCGTCCAAACCCTTTTGGTAAGGAATAACTTCTCCTCCTAAAATTAATTTTCTCCCCACAATTAAAGGGTGAACATCATATCCAAAACCTACCCGCATGAATTTACCTCTCTATTAGTTACTTAGTTAGTTGGTTAATTTAATAACTATATAACTATTTTAAACCGTCTGCACTATCCAGATTGATTTATATTTTGATTTTAATTTATCGTAAATTTTTAAAGCCTGTTCTTTGTTTTGGGCTATCCCGAAAACAGTAGGGCCGCTGCCAGACATAAGGGCACCCAAAGCACCCTCTTCTATTAACCTATCTTTAATTTTTCCAATTTCCGGGTATTTTTTAATTATTAACCCTTCAAAAGAATTAAATAAATTTTTAGCAATTCCCGGAAGCTTCCCCTCTTTTAGGGCATTAAGCATGCCTTTAGTATTGTTTTTCTCTTTCTTAAGCCACTCTAAATTAAGATTATTATAAGCCCACTTGGTAGGTATTTCAAACCCAGGGTTTATTATTATAATCCACAGTGGCGGGTTGATCGGAGATAGAGGAGTTACTTTTTCCCCTTTATGGTATGCAAGAGCAGTGCCATTTTGTATGCAAAAAGGGACATCCATTCCTAATTCTTCTCCTATTTCCCTTAAATCCTTATTGCTTAAATTCATAGCAAAAAGTTTATTTATTCCTACCAAAATAGAGGCAGAATTAGCAGAACCA
>DASRMF010000082.1:0-3539 GCA_035648055.1 Atribacterota bacterium | reverse complement strand
AAAAGATTAAAAAGTAAAGAATTTGAGTGTTATGATTGGTGGCTTTGCCATAAAAAAATAGAAGAATAAAGGAGGATTAAATGACTAGAAAATTAGAAATTTATAAATGCGAGATTTGTGGAAATATTGTTGAGGTATTACATACAGGTGTGGGAACTTTGGTCTGCTGCGGACAGGATATGAAACTGATGGAAGAGCAGACTGCTGATCAGACTACCGAAAAACATGTGCCGGTAATGGAGAAAATTCCTTCCGGGATTAAGGCGGTAGTCGGCTCAACCCCTCATCCCATGGAAGAGAAACACTTTATCGAGTGGATTGAAGTGGTTACCAAAAAAGGTGCTTCCCGAAAATTTTTAAAGCCGGGTGATAAGCCGGAAGCTTTCTTTAAAGATATAGAAGGATTGGAAAAGATTAGAGAATATTGTAATGTTCACAAATTATGGGAACATAAAGAAAGTAAATAGTACTGGAATGGTAGGGGCGTATAGCAATACGCCCCTACAACTAACCTTTTTTCACTTAACCTTTAATTTTATAAAGAGGAGATGAGAAAATGGATTTAAAAGCACTTTATAGCATCAGTTACGGTATTTACATCGTCAGCTCGAAAAAAGAAGACCGCATAAATGGACAGATTGCCAATACAGTTTTTCAGACAACTTCAGAACCGGCTACCATTGCGGTTTGTATTAATAAAAAAAATTTAACCCATGAATTTATTACCAAAAGTAGAGTCTTTGCTGTTTCTGTATTAGAACAGGAAACCGATATGAAATTTATCGGAAGATTTGGTTTTAAATCGGGAAGAGATGGGGACAAATTTGAGGAAGTAAATTATAAGATTGGGCTAACCGGTTCACCAATAATTATGGAAAATACCGTAGCTTATATGGAGGCAGAAGTAATTATGGAAACGGATGCGGGAACCCATACTCTATTTGTAGGGAAAATTGTTGAGGCAGAGAATATTAAAAAGGCAATACCGTTGACTTATGATTATTACCATCAGGTAAAGAGAGGTGTCTCTCCCAAGAACGCCCCTACTTATATTCCGAAAGAGGAAGAATCGGCAAAAGAAATAAATAAAGAAGGAAAGGAGTTAGAAAAAATGGCGAAATTTAAATGTACGGTTTGTGGATATATTTATGAACCTGAAAAAGGCGACCCTGAATCAGGGGTAAATCCAGGAACTCCCTTTGAAGGCTTACCCGATGATTGGGTATGCCCGGTATGTGGTGCTGGCAAAGATGATTTTGAAGAGGTGATTTAGGGATGACTGTAAAAAAGATAAAAAAAGATATCTACTGGGTAGGAGCGATTGACTGGGATAGGAGGCTATTTGATGAACTTATCCCCCTTCCCGAGGGCACCAGCTATAATGCTTATCTGGTAAAAGGTCAGAAAAAGACGGCTTTAATCGATACGGTTGACCCGACCAAAGAAGATGATTTATTGGATAATTTAGATGATTTAGAGATAGAGCATCTGGATTATATTGTGGTAAATCATGCCGAACAGGACCATTCCGGGGCCATTCCTCTCATGTTAGAATTATATTCGAAAGCAAAGATAGTTACGAATGAGAAATGTAAAAATATGCTGATAGAACATCTTTTTATTAAGGAAGACAGAATTATAACTGTAAGTAATAATGATACTCTTTCTTTAGGAGGAAAAACTCTAAGATTTATTTTTGCTCCCTGGGTACATTGGCCAGAAACTATGTTAACTTACTTAGAAGAGGATAAGATTTTGTTTAGTTGTGACCTGTTCGGGTCACATCTTGCTGAGAGCAATTTATGGGTAGAAGATGAATCTAAAGTTTACTTTGCTGCCAAGCGTTATTATGCAGAGATTATGATGCCTTTCCGCAACAATATTAAAAAACATTTAGAAAGACTAAAAGATTTAGAGATTAAAACCATCGCCCCCAGTCATGGTCAGATATATTCTCACCCGGAATTTATTTTATCAGCTTATAGAGAATGGATTTCTGATGAGGTGAAAAATGAAGTCATTATCCCCTACATTTCTATGCACGGGAGTGTCGAGGCGATGGTGTATATCTTAAGCGAAGAATTAATGAAAAAGGGGATAACTGTAAAACTCTTTAATCTTTCCAGGACCGATGTAGGTGCATTGGCGATAGCTTTAGTAGATGCCGCCACCATTGTCATTGCCTCACCTACGGTTTTAGCCGGCGCACATCCCCAGGTAATCTCAGCAGTTTACCTGGCTAATGCCTTAAGGCCAAAATTAAGATATGCCTCGGTTATCGGTTCTTATGGATGGGGAGGAAAGATGCTGGAAGATATAAGCACAATGATTGGGAATTTAAAAGTAGAGCTTCTTTCTCCGGTGATCATAAAAGGTTACCCCAACGAAGAAGATTATCATTCTTTAATCAAATTAGCCGATGAAATAGCAGAAAAACATAAAAATTTATAAGTAATTGTAATCCAAAAAGCAAACAAAATAATAAGGTAGGGGCACAATTCATGATGCCCCTACTAAATAATTATAGCCAACAGGCTCAAAACTATTTTTTAAAAAAATATTTTAGGAGGATGAAAAATGAAAGATTTAAAAGGAACAAAGACGGAAAAAAACCTAATGGAAGCCTTTGCCGGAGAATCTCAGGCCAGGAATAAATACACTTACTTTGCTTCCGTAGCCAAAAAGGAAGGCTATGAACAGATTGCTTCCATTTTTTTGGAAACAGCTGAAAACGAGAAAGAGCATGCCAAACTGCATTTTAAAGAATTGGGGGGCATCGGAAACACGGTTGATAATTTAAAAGAAGCAGCTGGCGGCGAAAATTACGAATGGACAAATATGTATTTCCGTATGGCAAAAGAAGCGAAGGAAGAAGGATTTGAAAAGATTGCTAAAATGTTTGAGGGGATTGCCGCAATTGAAAAAGGACATGAGGAGCGTTATAAGAAGCTTCTTAAAAATATAGAAGATTGTCAAGTTTTTAAAAAAGAAGGAAAAACTTTCTGGAAATGCCGAAATTGCGGAAATATCTATGAAGGAGTTGAGGCTCCCGAAATCTGTCCGGTATGCAAGCATCCCCGGGCTTATTATGAATTAAAGGATAAAAATTATTAAATATATTTAAAGAATATTTATTAATTTTCTATGATAAGATAAATACAAATGTCATGGGAAAGTAGATAGGAGGAATGATAAGATGAACAATAAAGTAAATGTAAGAGCGCAATTAGGAAAATTAGGAAAATAAATACCAGGAATAATGGGCGGTTTTGGTAAATTTAGTGCAGAAGTTTTAAAAGATGGTGCTCTCAGTACCAAAACCGAAGAATTAATATCAGTAGCTCTGGCAGTTGGTCTAACCTGTGAATACTGTATTCTTTTTCATGTACTAAAAGCAGTAGAAGCCGGAGCAAACCGGGCAGAAATTTTAGAAGCAGCCGGTGTTTCTATGATGATGGCCGGCGGGCCGGCTGCAATCTATGCCGCAGTGGTTCTTCTTGAAGTACTGGATGAATTAGGCGTAAAATAAAAAATATTTT
>DASRMF010000081.1:0-13526 GCA_035648055.1 Atribacterota bacterium | reverse complement strand
GCAATTTAATCGAGAATCCCGAGAGACCTTTTGTGGTATTACTGGGAGGAGCAAAGGTATCCGGAAAGATCGAAGTTGTCCAGAATTTATTATCTATCGCGGATAGAATATTGATTGCCGGAGGAATGAGTTATACCTGTTTAGCTGCTTTAGGGTATGACGTAACTAATTTACTATTAGAAGAGTATGACTTAGAAATAGTTAAAAAAATGTTAAAGAAGGCTGAAGAGCAGGGAAATAAAATAATTTTACCGGTTGATTTAGTAATAACCAAAGAGTTGTCAGAGTGTGCAGAGAGTAAAGTAGTAAAAAATGAGGATATACCTAAGGATGTAAAAGGAGCAGACATAGGCGACAAATCTATAGCCATATTTGAAAAAGAGATTAAAAAGGCAAAGACTATATTCTGGAATGGGCCAGTGGGAGTATTTGAGATAGAAAAATATGCCAAGGGAACCAATAGAATAGCAAAAATATTAGCAGATATGGAGGGGAAGGCCGTAACGATAATTGGCGGTGGAGATTCTATCGCCGCAATTGAAAATGCAGGGTTAACAGAGAAGATGACTTATATCTCTACCGGCGGGGGAGCTTCTTTAGAATTTTTAGGCGGGAAAAAACTCCCTGGCATAGAAGTTTTGCCAGAAAAATAAAAATATATTTAATCAAATCATCGAACCCGCAATGAGAACGGGTCGGATAAATCCGACCCCTATTTTAAAAAGTAATGCTTCATGCAGAAAAAAGTTTTAAGTTTTTAATTATTTGAGTCATCCTTTGCCAGTGAGTCCCTCTCCAGTAATATTTTTTACAAGAAGGGCAATAGACAAACTTATTTTGAGTTAAAAATACGTAAGGGGGTACATAGTTTTTAACTTCTTTTTTAGCGACATTTTTAGTGAGGGTGTTACATAGCGAACAACGAGAGAATATTTTTGAATCGAAATTAATTTTTAATTTTAATCCCTTTACTATCCCTGCCAACTGTTCTTTCCAGTGGTCGCCTTTAATAAACAAGAAATCACAGATGTTTCGTCTTTTAATTAGATTAGTATCTCTGGTGAGTAATATTCTGCCTTCTTGCTGAGCAGTTAGAATGAGAGATAAATCATCATCGAAGGAAGGATAAGTAGTATCGAAGCCTAAAATGCGCAGCCATTTAACTAATTTACCCAGCATTATGTCAGCTAAAAATTTTATTTCTTCTTTTTTTTTATCTTTTATTTCTTCTATATTATTACTTTCCTTCATTTTTCTATATCAAATTTATTCTTAGAATATTTACCCTTTCTTTCTTAATTTATTTTTGTCATATAATTGTAAATGAACTAAAAATTATCTCTAAATTATTATATCACGCTATTATTTAGTTAGCCAATCAAGATAATCGTTAGTGAATAAGCCTAGCGTGGAGCGTACAGGGTTTCACGTATAGATGTGGGAAATAAGTGTAAGAAAAATATAAAATACAAGATATAT
The DNA here is from genome assembly GCA_035648055.1 of Atribacterota bacterium. GTDB lineage: Bacteria > Atribacterota > Phoenicimicrobiia > Phoenicimicrobiales > Phoenicimicrobiaceae > Sediminicultor. Next base: position 12,047 of record DASRMF010000081.1, on the reverse strand, counting down.
TAATCGTTAGCTTCAAATAGAATTTACAATTTTCGTTGTACGATACATTAAAAACTTAAAGCAGAAAGCGAAAAACCATAATTTAGAACTCAAAACCTTTTCGATTAAAGTATTACTTTTAATGTAGAGATTGAATTTATCCGATCCGGGTTATTCTGTAACATTATTCTTTGATAATATTTTGAATCCTGGATTCTGAATCCTGACTTCTGGCTTCTTTACGAGATACGAGATACGAATATAGCTTGACAACTCGGATGTTTAGGGGTATTATTTTTATACCCCCCTAGGGTATAAAAATAAATATAGGGTAGATTGTCACCATTATGCATGATTCATACTTTAACCAATTGAGAAAAATAAAGATATTAAGTCGATTAAAAAAGATAGAAGGTCAAATCAGAGGTATCCAGGGGATGATCATTGAAGAAAGATCCTGTTCAGAAATTATGGTTCAAATGACAGCGGCTAAATCAGCTCTTAATCAAGCAAGTAAATTAGTTTTGGAAAATCATGTTAATTCCTGGTTTGATTCATCTGTTTCTTCTGATGATATCTCTCAGGATATGATTAATGAAGTGATGGAGTTGATATTGAAGTTTATAAAATAAGAAACAAGCACCGAAAAGTTTAAATATAGAATGCTGAAATCAATAATCAGGATTTAGGATAAAACGGAGATGATTGAAAGAATAGTTATCCATGATTCAGCGAGCTATATTAGTGTAAACTCTAGTGAGGTAGTTAGATGGAAAGAAGTATGCTACTTTTTCCATCTTTTCTTTCGCTTTCTTAACTCGATACGCGATACTATATACTTGATACTATATTGAACAAATTGGCAATTATTTATATTATGAATTATAATTTAAACAGAAGTTAAGTATGTGGAAAATAATAAGAAATATTGGAGGAAAATTAAATATAAATGTTATGTCAAATATGCAAGAAAAAAGAAGCTACTATAACTTTTACTAAAATTGTCGGAGGGCAAAAAACAGAGATTCATCTATGCAAAGATTGCGCTTCCATCTTTAGTGATAAATTTTCCGTATTTCCTCTTCCCCAGTTTGACATTAATGATCTATTAGCTGGTCTGTTAAATGCTATAGATCTTTACCACAAAGAGGAAGGGGTTATTCCGGGCAAAGAGATAAAGTGCAGCAATTGCCATTTAACCTATGATGAGTTTAAACAATCTGGAAAGTTAGGCTGTAGTGTGTGTTATCACGATTTCAGAGAACAGTTAACTCCTCTTTTAAGAAGGTTACATGGGAATAGTGAACATGTGGGGAAAATACCGCGACAATCTAGAGGTAAATTGAATAAAATAGGGAAAATCAAACAACTAAAGAAGGAATTGCAGGAACTGGTATTAAAAGAAGAATACGAGAAGGCAGCAAAGACGAGAGATGAGATATTGAAGCTTGAAGGAGTATTAAAGGAAAAAAATGCAAAATAAAGATAAAAGTAAAATATTGCAAAATTTGAAAGAATCTACTGCTGAATGGACCAATGGACAAGGCCCTTTATCTGATATAGTAATAAGCTCAAGAATTAGATTGGCTAGAAATGTGGAAGGTATTCCCTTTTCACCAAGGGCTGAAAAAGCAGAACTAAAGAATATCTTTGAGCTTAGTCGACAGGTTATAGAAGAAGATTCTCTTTTCAAGGATTCTAACTTACTTTTATTAGATGAATTGACTCCCCTAGAAAGTCAATTTTTAGTGGAAAAACATCTAATTAGTATTTATCATGCTAGAGAGAAACGCCTTTATAGGGGTTGTGTTTTTAATCAAAAAGAAACATTGAGCATAATGATTAACGAAGAAGACCATTTTCGAATTCAATATTTACTTTCAGGGTTGCAATTAAATAATATTTGGAAACTTATCAATGAGATTGACAATAAAATTGAAAAAAAGGTAACTTATGCCTTTAGCGAAAAAGAAGGATATTTAACTTCCTGCCCCACTAATGTAGGAACCGGGATGAGGGCTTCAATAATGTTACACCTACCGGCCCTGGCAATGGTAAACGGTATAAATGACATATTAAAAGCCATATCTAAAATAGGTTACGTAGTAAGAGGATTTTACGGAGAGGGAACTGAAGTAATGGGAAATTTATTTCAGGTTTCCAACCAAATTACTTTAGGTCTTTCCGAAGAGGAAATTATTGATAATTTGGAAAAGGTTAATCAACAAATAATAAACAAGGAAAAGAAAATAAGAAGAGATCTATTATCTAATTCTAAAAGTCAGTTGGAAGATCAAGCCTGGAGAGCTTATGGTATCTTGAGTAGTGCTCGTATTATATCTTCGGCTGAAGCAATGGAGCTTTTATCTAAATTAAGGTTTGGAGTAGAGCTAGGGATAATTTCCCATCCTAATTTAGGGACTTTAAATAAATTGATGCTACTAATACAACCTGCTTATTTGCAAATGTTAGCAGGCAAAGATTTAGACCCTTTTAGCCGGGATTTACAAAGAGCAATATTGATTAGAGATAAAATTAGCGAATAGCGTTTAGAAAAACAGTAATAAGTAATGAGTAATTAGTGACAAGTTGCGGGTTACAAGTTTCAGGTTTATAAAAAGTTCAAACATGTAGGGTTGTATTGTTATAAGCTCTTGTAATGAACCGAAAACTAATTTTTCTTTTCTAAAAAACTATAAATTAAAAACTAAAAACCGTGAACTCGTTATTTGTATCTTGTATTTATACTAACGACTATTCACTAACGACTAAATTGACTGGAAAATTTTAGAGGAAACATGAATATTAAAATTACTTATTCAAGAGAAAGGATGTGCATAAAGAATGTTTAAAAGATATACTGAAAAAGCAAAGAGGGCTATAATGATAGCTCAAGAAGAAGCGATAAACCTAAATCATGAATACATAGGGACTGAACATATTCTTATTGGTTTAATAAAAGAAGAAGAAGGAGTTGCCTCCCAGGTTTTAAGACAATTGGGGGTGAATATAGATAAAGTAGTAGAAGAGGTAGAACGATTAGTAGGAAAAGGCGAGTATCAACAAGTAGGTGAAATTGCTTTTACTCCTCGAGCAAAAAAAATCTTAGAATTAGCCTCTCAAGAGGCAAGTCAATTAAAAAATAACTATATTGGCACCGAACACATATTATTAGGGTTAATAAAAGAAGGAAGTGGAGTAGCGGTTAGAATTTTAGCAGACTTGGGTATTAATCTGGATAATGTTTATTCAGAGATTATGAAAGTTCTAATGGAGAGTGGAACACAAGGTTTTCCATCTGCTCCAGGAAAAAGAACAACGAAGACTCCTGCTTTAGATGAATTTGGAAGAGATTTAAACAAATTGGCTCGAGAAGATAAATTAGATCCGGTTATTGGAAGAAGTATGGAGATTCAAAGAGTGATACAAATTTTAAGTAGAAGAAAGAAAAATAATCCTTGTATAATAGGAGAGGCCGGAGTAGGAAAGACGGCTATTGTAGAGGGTTTGGCTCAGAAGATAACTAATAATGATGTTCCGGAGATATTAAAAAATAAAAGGATTGTTTGTCTTGATTTGGCTTTAATTGTTGCTGGTACTAAATACCGAGGTGAATTTGAAAAGAGATTAAAGAAGATTGTTAGTGAGGTTCAGGAATCAAATGATGTTATCTTATTTATTGACGAAATTCATACTTTAGTGGGTGCGGGAGCTGCTGAAGGGGCAATAGACGCTTCTAATATATTAAAGCCTACCTTAGCAAGAGGAGAACTACAGGTTATTGGTGCAACTACTGCCGATGAATATCGAAAGTATATAGAAAAAGATGCTGCTTTAGAACGAAGGTTTCAACCTATCTATATTTCCGAACCCTCAATAGAAGAGACCGTTAAAATATTGCAAGGGCTTAGAGACAAGTATGAAGCCCATCACAAGATAAAAATTACCGATGAAGCCTTAGAGGCAGCAGCACATTTGTCAGCTCGTTATGTTTCGGGTAGGTTTTTGCCGGATAAGGCTATCGATTTGGTAGACGAAGCGGCTTCCCGGATTAAATTACAAAACACTATTTCTCCACCCGACATGAAAGAAGTAGAAATGAAATTAAATAAAATAAGGAAAGAAAAGGAATCCACAGTAAAATTGCAAGAATTTGAAAAAGCAGCTCAATTAAGAGAAAAAGAAAAAAAGTCAGAAGCTGAACTCCAAAAGATGAAAGAAAAATGGGAGGCCAGAAGAATGGTTAGTAAAGTGGAAGTTAGAGAAGAAGATATTGCAGAAATTGTTTCCAGCTGGACCGGGATTCCAATTTTTTCTCTTAAAGAGGAAGAGGCACAAAAACTACTTAGGATGGAGGAGGAATTACATAAAAGGATTATTGGACAGGATGAAGCTATAGTATCTATTTCTAAAGCTATAAGAAGAGCTCGAGCTGGAATGAAAAGCCCTAAACGTCCCATTGGTTCTTTTATATTTTTGGGACCTACCGGGGTAGGCAAAACAGAGTTAGCCCGTACTTTAGCAGAATTTCTTTTTGGTGATGAAAACGCATTGATTAGTCTAGATATGTCAGAATATATGGAAAAATTCGCTGTTTCCCGATTAGTTGGAGCTCCCCCTGGTTATGTAGGGTATGAGGAAGGAGGTCAATTAACTGAAAAAGTAAGGAGAAAACCTTATTCGGTAGTATTGTTAGATGAAATAGAAAAAGCACACCCTGATGTCTTTAATATTTTACTGCAGATTTTTGAAGATGGCAGATTGACTGATTCCCAGGGAAGAGTAGTAGATTTTAAAAATACAGTTATTATTATGACTTCCAATGTCGGGGCTACCTTAATTAAAAAGGGAGCCACTTTAGGATTTCGGGGGACCAATGAACCTGAAGAGATTTCCTATAAAGATATAAAAAATAGAGTAATGGGAGAATTGAATAAAACCTTCCGACCGGAATTTTTAAATCGAATTGACGAGGTAATAGTCTTTAAGTCCCTTACTAAGGAGGAAATTAAAAAAATTGCAACTCTAATATTAAATAATGAAGTCAAAATATTATTAAAAGAGCAAAAGATTGAAATGGAAACGACTGAGGAAGTTAAAGAATTATTAACTAAAGAGGGTTATGATTCTAATTTTGGAGCTCGTCCTTTAAGGCGGACCATTGAAAGGTTGATAGAAAATCCTATTTCTGAAAAATTATTAGCTGGTAAGTTTAAAGAAGGGGATTGTATATTAATTAAAACAAAGGACGGGAAAATAATGTTTTCCAAAAAGAAGAAATAATCAGATTAAAATAAAGGAGCTAAAATGGGCAAAGAGAAAAAGGCTATTTTTCGGTGCCAGCAATGTGGCTATGAATCTTCACGATGGTTAGGACGTTGTCCTGATTGTGATGGATGGAATACCTTAATTGAAGAAGTGCTTAAAGAAGAGAAGAAATATTCTCTTCATCCCGAAGGGCATTCTATACCTTTGCCTATTAGTGAAATTGAGATTGAAGAAAGTAAATCAAGATATAAAACAGAAATTTCGGAGTTTGATAGAGTATTAGGTGGGGGGATTGTCCCCGGTTCTCTAATTTTAGTTGGGGGAGAACCGGGTATTGGAAAATCTACCCTTCTTTTACAAATAGCCAATTCCTTGAGCAGTAACTGTGGGGTAATTTTATATATTTCTGCAGAAGAATCACTTTATCAAATTAAACTAAGAGCTACCCGATTAGGTGTTTTTGCGGAAAAGCTTTTTTTAGTTTCCGAAACCGATATAGAAGTTATAAAAAAACATATCGGTGAAGTTAAACCAAAAGTGGTTATTGTAGATTCCATTCAAGCTATTAATGATTACGAAATTAGCTCCTCACCGGGAAGTATTAGTCAGGTAAGAGAATGTACTGCTCAATTAATGCGTTTAGCTAAAAGTAAAGAAATTTCTGTCTTTATTATTGGACATGTAACTAAAGGAGGGGTATTGGCAGGGCCTAAAGTTCTTGAACATATTGTAGACACTGTTCTCTATCTGGAGGGTGAACAATACAATATTTACCGGATACTTCGCTCTACAAAGAATAGATTTGGTTCTACCAATGAATTGGGAATATTTAAAATGGGAGAAAAAGGATTAGTAGAAGTATTAAACCCTTCTGAATTACTTCTTTCAGAAAAACCTTCTCATGTTTCTGGTTCAGTGGTGGCAGCTACCTTTGAAGGCAGTAGGCCATTATTGGTAGAGATGCAAGCCTTGGTGAGTTATAGCAACCTGGGTATACCTCGAAGAATGACTACTGGCGTAGACTATAATCGGGTTTTACTTATCCTGGCGGTTCTCGAAAAAAGAGTGGGATATTCCTTACACTCTCAAGATGTTCATGTAAATATTGCTGGGGGAATAAAAGTATTAGAGCCTGCCTTAGATTTGGCTATTATTATAGCTGTAGCCTCAAGCTTTAAGGATGTGCCGATTGATCCAGCTACAGTTATATTTGGAGAAGTAGGGCTGGCCGGAGAAGTCAGGATGGTGAATCAAGTAGAAAAGCGGATACAGGAAGTATCTAAGATGGGCTTTAAAAGGTGTATTATTCCAAAAAGTAATTTAAAGAATTTAAGCAATTTTTCATCAAAAAAGGGTTTAGAGATTATAGGAGTAAAGACTGTTCAAGAAGCTATAGATCTTGCCCTTAATTAAATTCGTATCGCGTATCGAGTATTTCGTAAAGAAAATAGTTAATTGTGCTCAGGGATACCAGAAGATAAAAAAAGATAGATTCCCGCTTTCGCGGGAATGACATTGGTAGGAAAGGCATTTCCTGTTTTAACGAGGACAGAGGCTTGCCTGTAATGCTATACGCTAAACGCTCTACGCTCTACGCTAGCTATATAAAAAAGACAAATTTAATTGGAGAATCGGTAAATTGATATTAACTGGTAAACTAAATTGTCTGACAGACTGGAAGACCGGGTGACTGGTGGACTAATTTAATTAGAGAATTGGCTAATTGGTTAACCAATTAGGTAAGATTATAAATACCTAAAGTAGAGATTCTTTCTTCTTCTTTTTTGATTACTTCATCAAAATCTAGGTTTAATACGTTACATATTCCGGTGGCGTAAAAAAGACTTGAACCTAATTCTGTTTCGATAATTTCTTTACAATTATCACATAATGAGCCTTCTATATGGGTATCCATAAATTTATAGATTTCCGTTAATTTTGTATTAGAAGGGATAATTTGTTTGTTTGCTTTAATTTTTATACAACCGCATTGGGTAACCGCCTTAGCAATTGCTCGGTTTACTCGGGCGTTAGATTCTTGATATTTAGTCATAAGGTCGAGGATACTCCGATGTTGGATTAAAAATTGGTCGACACTTTTTTGAAAAGTAATATTCCCATTTTCTTTATTCATAATTAGTACCCCCGTGAAAGCATTTTGCTATTTAGAGAAATACCGAGATAATTTTAGCTTTATTTAATTATACTTACAGGTTAAGCTCTTTGTCAAGGAATATTTATTTAGTGGTTAGTGAATAGCATAATTAGTATTTAGCATTTAGTATATAGTATATAGCGAAGAAAGGAAGAAATAGAATTCAGAAGCGGAAGCTCGATGTGTAATATTTCTTATTTTGACAGAAATAAGGGAGCATGCTATAATTTATTTGGTTTTCAGAGAATCAAAGGAATGGCTTGAGAGCTTAAAGATTTATCACCCAGATAAATAAATTTATTTGAGTTATAAGTATCAAATTAAGACAATTTAATGTATTTTTTTTAAAATATAACCTGCAAAATATAAAAAAAAGGAGGTGATATTTCTATACTTTTTATAAATAAAATAGCGCATAGAAGGAGGAAATAACTATGCCGGCAAAAAGAATTTTAAAAACTGTATTTATTATTGTTGGCGCAGTGATAGGCTATGAGGCATATAATGTATTCTATTTTATTCCTGACTTATATATTTATTATGATGTTTTATTCAAGATCTTAGCAATAGCCGTAGGAGGAACAGTTGGTTTATTGTTCTCCCTTTTATTTAATACCAAAATCCAATGTTTATTTTCAGAAATTATTTGCTATTTACAAAAAATACCCACTCAAAACTTTGCTGCTGCCACAATTGGATTAATTATTGGTCTTGTTATTGCAAATTTGTTAGCCTACTCACTCTCATTTATTCCCATAATTGGTTCTTATCTTCCTATTGTATTAAGTATAATGCTAGGAGCTTTAGGAATAAATATAGGAATTAATAAAAAAGATGAAATATTCAATTTTTTTGGGTATTTTAGAAATATTAATAAAGTAAGAAGAAAAGAAAATAGTAAGAATTTTGTCCATCCCAAGATCTTAGATACAAGTGTAATTATTGATGGTCGCATTTTAGACATTTGCCAAACAGAATTTTTAGAGGGTGAACTTATAATTCCTCGTTTTGTTTTGTCTGAGCTCCAGCATATTGCCGACTCTTCAGATTCTTTAAAAAGGAACCGAGGGCGCAGAGGCTTAGATGTGCTCAATAAAATGACTAAAATTAGAAAGAATAGGGTTAGAATTGTTGGAAAAGACTACAATGAACCAAAAGAGGTTGACGCCAAGATAATTAGACTTGCCAAAGATATTAAAGCCAAAGTAATAACAAACGATTATAACTTAAATAAAGTTGCACAGCTTGAAGGTATCCTGGTATTAAATATCAATGATCTGGCTAATGCTTTAAAAGCGGTTATTTTACCTGGCGAGGAAATAAATACCCAAATAATAAAAGAAGGCAAAGAACCGGAGCAGGGAATTGCTTATCTTGATGATGGTACCATGATAGTAGTGGAAGATGGATACAAATATATTGGAAAAAAAGTGAATGTTTTAGTTACCAGTATTTTGCAAACTCCTGCCGGTAGGATGATTTTTGGCAGAGTAAAAAGTGTAAGAGATAGAAAATCTAATGAATTTAAAAATGTAGTTAGATTGTCTTCGAGAAAATGAGATTCGTATATCGTATTTCGTGAATCGTATCTCGTTAAGAATTAGCAATATATTTGCCTGGTTAATTTTTTGATTTTAACTGGTTAACTGGATAACCGGGTAACTAATATACTAACGACTAAATTAATTGGTGAATTGGTCAATCGGCCAATTGGTTAATCGGACAAGATTTGAAAGGAAACGAAAAAATGTCTTTAAAGATATACAATACTTTAACAAGAAAAAAAGAGGAGTTTATTCCTCTTAAAAAAGGCGAAGTCGGCATGTATGTTTGTGGACCTACGGTTTACAATTACATTCATATAGGGAATGCTCGACCTTTTATAATCTTTGAAGTAGTTAGAAGGTTTCTGGAATTTAAGGGTTATAAGGTAAAATACATACAAAATTTAACTGACATAGATGATAAAATGATAAATAAAGCAAAAGAATTAAAGATTACAGTCTCGGAATTAGCGGAAAAATTCATTCAACAGTATTTTATTGATGCTGATTCAATTAATATAAAAAGAGCAGATGTTCATCCTCGAGCAACAGAACATATCAAGGAGATAATAGAATTGGTAAAAGGATTAGAAGAAAAAGGATATGCTTACGAAATAGACGGTGATGTATTTTTCGCTGTATCTAAATTTAAAGGTTATGGAAAACTTTCCGGTCAAAATATCGAAGAATTAAAAGAAGGAGCACGAGTAGAAGTAGATGAAAGAAAGAAGGAGTCTGTAGATTTTTCCTTATGGAAAAGAGCAAAGGAAGGAGAACCCTCCTGGGAGAGCCCCTGGGGGAAGGGGAGGCCTGGCTGGCATATTGAATGTTCGGCTATGTCGATGAAATATTTGGGGAAAAGTTTTGATATACATGCTGGGGGTTCAGATTTAATCTTCCCTCATCATGAAAATGAAATTGCCCAAAGTGAAGCTTACACTAATCAACGATTTGTAAGATACTGGATGCACAATGGTTACCTTTGTTTAAATAATCAGAAAATGTCTAAATCTTTAGGAAATATAATGAAGGTAAGAGATATTAACCAGAAGTACAAAGGAGAAATAATTCGGTATTTTATTCTTTCAGCTCATTATAGGAGCCCTCTTAATTTTAGCGAAGAGCAGCTTCAGCAAGCAGAGAGTAGCTTACAGAGACTAAATAATACAATTTTTAACGTAAAACATTTATTAAAACAGAGTAAATTTAGAAAATCAAAAGATAAAAATGATGAGCGTATCTTAGAAAAAAGAAGAGAGGACAAGCAGAAATTTATAGAAGCTATGGATAATGATTTTAACACCCCTGTTGCCCTAAGTCAGTTATTTGGTTTTGCCAGAGAGGTAAATATCTACTTGAACTATCAAGGCACAAAAAATAAAGAAGTGTTAGAAAAAATACTTGAATATTATCAGGAATTAGCCGGCGAAATATTGGGTATTTTAAAAGATTTCGATCAGGAAGAAAGTTTTGAGCAGGAAATTGGGAAATTAATTGAAGAGAGAGAAGAGGCGAGAAAAGAGAAGAATTGGGTTTCATCGGATAAAATTAGAGATAAATTGAAGAAAAAAGGAATACTTATTGAGGATACCTCTGAGGGAGTAAGGTGGAAGAGGGTAAAATAGCGTACAGCGTTTAGTGTAGAGCGTAGAGTGAGAAAAGAAGAAGAAAGAAGACAGGAGACGTATTCCTATCGCATGAAGAAAATAGTAATGGATAAAATATGTAGGGGCCGACCTTGTGTCTGCCCGCAATAAGTAATTTGTAGGGGCACGATGCATCGTGCCCACCAGAGGAATAAAGAAAACAGCACGGGTCGGATAAATCTAGCACCTACATTAAAAGCAATAGTTTATATAAAAAAGTTTTGAGCTTTGAGTTATGGCTTTTCGTTTTTAGCTATATACTATACGCTATATAAGATTTTTAGGGAGGGACAATTAATGAGGCTAAAAGAAGTGGAAAAAAGTTCTGTTAATTGCCGGAATTGTGATGATGAAGAGCTTATTCGCTTAGCTTGCCAAGGAAATTTGTTAGCGGAAGAATGTTTGATTAATAGATATAAAAAATTGGTAAAAATAAAATCCCGTTCGTATTTCTTGATCGGTGCTGATACGGAAGATATCATTCAGGAAGGAATGATTGGACTTTATAAAGCAGTAAGAAATTATCAATTTAAAAAACTTTCCTCTTTTAAAGCATTTGCAGAGTTATGTATTACTCGGCAAATTATTACAGCTATAAAAAGTGCTACTCGACAAAAACACATACCTTTAAATTCGTATACGTCTCTTAATAGACCAATTTATAATGAAGATTCTGACAGAACTTTATTAGATATTGTAGATGATATGAGCATCAATGATCCTCAGGACTTATTTTTAAACAGCGAAAAATTAAATAATCTTAAAATGAGAATCAAAAGAATACTATCAGAATTAGAAAGAGATGTTCTGGAATCTTATTTAGATGCTAAATCTTATCAAGAAATTGCAGCTGATTTAGGAAGGCATGTAAAATCAATAGATAATGCTTTACAAAGGATAAAAAGAAAGTTAGAATTAATTAAGAAATAATTTTTAAAAAGATGTTTTTAAAAAGATTGACTTAATTACAAAAAATAATTATAATGTGTAAAATTGCCGATGTAGCTCAGTTGGCAGAGCAGCTGATTTGTAATCAGCAGGTCATCCGTTCGAACCGGATCATCGGCTCCAAGATAAGAGAATAATGGGGAGGTACCAAAGTGGTTAAATGGAGCGGACTGTAGATCCGCTGGCTGAACGCCTTCGAAGGTTCGAATCCTTCCCTCCCCACCACTTTAGGCATTATGCCCGCGTAGCTCAGTCGGAAGAGCGCATCCTTGGTAAGGATGAGGTCACCAGTTCAATTCTGGTCGTGGGCTCCAGTTAAATCAAATAAATATAAAATCAAATAAACATAGAAACATTGTTTTTTTTATATTTAAGGAGGAAAAATCAAATGGCAAAAGAAAAATTTGTAAGAACTAAACCCCATATTAATGTGGGTACTATCGGTCATGTAGACCATGGTAAAACAACCTTAACCTCAGCAATCACTAAATATCTGGCCACCAAAGG
>DASRMF010000080.1:0-12992 GCA_035648055.1 Atribacterota bacterium | reverse complement strand
CTTCTATTTCCGCATAAGGGACTGCTTCTCCCTTAACTTTTACTATCCCTTGAAAAACATTTCCTGTCCAAAGACCATAGGGCCGAGTCAAGGGAATTATTTCAGTCTTTAGTCCTACTTCTTCATCCCAGCCCACTTCCAGACCGAGGGCATTTACAATCACCTTAGTATAGTGAATGATAAAACAATCCTCTGCCGGTTCCCAATAGGGTTGAGGTTCCACATAAAAAATATAGTCACCCGGACGTTTTATCTGATAATTTGTCTCCCAGGTAGTACAATTATTAATCTTTTTCTCTTGAAGTGTACTTAGCAAATCAATTTTCTTGCCTTGAACCAAAACACCGAATTGTGCTGGTTTAGCCATATCCATACAATCACCTTCCATGGGATGAATAAATTGCACTTTTAAACTAATGCTTTTATTATCATCCTGGCTAATCATATCATCAGAAGGAATTACCATCCCAAAATGAGCACTGACTGAAATCAAGCTCCCGAATAAAAATATTACTATTAAACTAAAAACTAAAACTATTTTTAATCTCAAATTTTTCATACTTTCCTCCTAATTTTTATTAATTACCCAATTAATCAATTGTTTTTAATGTAGGGGTCGGATTTATCCGACCCGAGTTTTACGGGCTTGATAAATCAAGCCCCCACTTCTATACGCTAAACGCTATACGCTATTCTTTGCTATATACTTATTTCATTTTCGTGTTACTTGTAAGGCAAAAAATAAAGCCATCAGCTTTTATTGTAATTTAAATCTGAAAACTATTAATCGAAAAATAATCCTTTTTTAAACCAATTCTTTCCCGGTGGTAGCTATAGACAAAGATCCGTATTTTACCCCTTTGGTTGCTCTTAATTTGTCCGCCAGCTCCCTCACCTCTTTTGGTTTCCCTCTTACCACTATTATCTCCAGACAATTATCGTGATCTAAGTGAATGTGTTGGCTGGAGATAATTAATGTATGAAAATCATGTTGAATATCTGTCAAGGTATTCAACAATTCTCTTTTGTGGTGATCAAATACTAAAGTAATTGCTCCTGCAACTTCCTTTCCCTCTATCCACTCTCTCTTAACTAAATTTTCTCTAATTAAATCTCTAATCGCTTCCGAGCGATTGGAATATTTTTTTTCTTTGATAAGTTTATCAAATTTTTCTAAAAGTTTTTTTTCTAAGGATACTCCGAAGCGGATTATATCGGACATTAATTTCTCCTATTAGTATTACTATTATTAAAATAGTAACACAATATTTCTATTCCGTCAAAACTATTTAATATAGTATCGAGTTAAGAAAGAGAAAGAAAAGATAGAAAAAAGTAGGTTGCCCCCTTTTTCAGCTCATTTCTATTTCGGGTTTAGGATAATCTTCTCCAAAACAGTTAATAGTTATTTCCTTTATAATCTCTGAAATAATCGGCTTATCATTTTTATCTTTCTTAACATTTACCATTCTATCAACCTCATCCATTCCTTCAATTACTTTACCAAATCCTGCATAACTTCCATCCAAAGGTTGTGCATCTTTGTGCATTATAAAAAATTGCGAGCCTGCACTATTTGGCTCGCTGCTACGCGCCATGCTTATCACGCCTTCTTTATGTTTTAAATCATTCTTAAAACCATTCGATAAAAATTCCCCATTTATTTTATAGCCAGGCCCACCGGTTCCTGTTCCCTTAGGACACCCTCCTTGAATCATAAAATTAGCAATAACTCTATGAAATAAAAGACCATCATAAAATTTTTTCTTTATGAGTGAAATAAAATTATTTACAGTATTGGGAGCAATCTCGGGATACAGCTCAATTGTTATCGATTTTCCATTTTCCATAGTTATTGTAGTAATTGGATTTTTAGTCATTTTTTTCCCTTTCATAAAAAAATAGGCTGCCATCCATATGACAGTCTATTTTTTAAATATTTTTATTTAGAACATACTAACATATTTCCCCAAATCACTCAAGAATAATATCCTTAAGTAAGCGCTTAGGTACATGATGGACTCCCTGGTTATCCCGCCAATATTTTATGTCTCCCTCGGGACCAACTGTTTCAAGCACAACTTGTTCTTTAGGTTTACCAATGGCCAATACATACAGGATCTCATATCTTTCGGTAATTTTTAAGGCAGACCTCAGTTCATCTCTTTTTACCGAGGCAAATATACACCCCCCTAACCCCTTCTCAGTTGCTCCTAAAAGAATGCTTTGGGCAGCAATCCCCGGGTCACACCAATAATTTTTAGTAATTTCTGTATCATTCAACATCACGATATAGGCAGAAGGCCTTTCCCCTTCAATCGGACCCGGCCAATCCTTAAGATAACCTGCCCATGCTAGTGTATTAAAAATAATTTCATTTTTATTTTTTCCACAAGATAAGATATATTTCAGAGGTTGCCTGTTGGAAGCTGAGGCGGAAAGTCTGGCTAAATCTACCAGCTCTTCTAAAGTATTCCGCTCAATTGTAAAATTCTCATAAAACCTTCGATAACTTCTGTTCTTTTTAACTAAATCTTTAATCACAATAATCATCCCTCCTTTAAAAAATATAATTATTTCTTTAATTATTGCAAATTTACCGATAATTTTCAAGTAAAAACAGGGAATTATATCTTATTGCGTAAATAGAAATAGAGAGAAACTTTAGTTTTTGGGAGATAATCATTTATTATTTATACAAGAAACTATTTTCTGATATTTATTATTTATTTTTCCCTAATTTTTATTTTTTTATGTTAAAATATTAAGAATGGGATAAGTCATCCCTTGTCACAATAATGGGGAGAAAAAAATGATAGAAGTAATTAAACATAATAATACAGTACAATATTTTGATCCGAATAAGATAATAAATGCTATTACTCAGGCAATGCGCGAAACCATAAAGGGAGTAGATAAAGAGCTATCTGTATCTATTGCTGCAAAAATAAAAAAAGACTTGCAGGCTTCCAAAGAAAGTGTAACAGTTAATGATATACAGGAACAGGTAGAAACAGAACTGATGAATAGTGAAAGGAAAGATGTTGCAAAAATTTATATCTTATATAGAAAACAGCGTGACGAATTAAGAGAAATCCCTAAAAAAAACCACAAGTTGTTAACGGATGACTTTATCAGCCAATATAAACATCTTCCCAATCCTTTTCCCACTCAATTAGGTCAATTTGTTTATTACCGAACTTATTCCCGATGGTTACCTCTCGAAAAAAGAAGAGAATATTGGTGGGAAACGGTAAGAAGAACAGTAGAATTTAATTGCAGTTTGGTTAAAACTACACAGTGTGAAGCCGAACTTCTCTACGATAATGTTTTTCATTTAAGACAATTTTTAGCCGGTAGAAGCCTTTGGATTGGAGGGACAGAAGTAAGCTCAAAATATCCCATGGCAAATTTTAATTGCAGCTTTATAGTCTTAGATAATTTTAATGCCTTTAAAGATTTGTTTTACCTGTTAATGATCGGATCTGGAGTGGGAATAAGAGTTTTAAAATCAGATGTAAAAAAATTACCAAAAATAAGAACAAACATAAAGATTATACACGAATTATATTCACCTTTACCTAAAGAGAGGAGAGAAGATTTAACCAGTATCACTTTTGAAAATAATACCTCCCATATTATAATCGGAGATAGCAAAGAAGGTTGGGTGGAATCATTAGATTATTATTTAAGCATACTATATAAAAATGAATACCGGGAAATAAAAACTATTATTTTTGATTATAATAATGTCAGACCAAAAGGAGAAAAGTTAAAAACTTTTGGTGGTACTGCTTCCGGATACGAAAGCTTAAGAGAGATGTTTTCTAAAATCGATAAAACAGTGAAAATAAATTGTTATGGTAATTTAAAAAAATTGCGGCCGATAGATTGTCTGGATATAGCTAATATCATTGGCCAAAATGTAGTAGTAGGAGGGGTCAGGCGGACCAGTGAAGTGGTATTATTCGATAAAGATGACCAGGATATTTTAAATGCTAAGAATAATCTCTATGAACAAGTGGATGGTAAATGGATAAAAAATGAAGCTATTTCCTATCGGGAAATGAGTAATAATAGTATTTTTTATACTTCTAAACCAACTCGGGAAGAACTTTCCTGGCATGTAAAACAGATGAGATATAGTGGTGAGCCTGGTTTTATGAATGCAGAAGCAGCCGCTAAAAGAAGACCTAATTTGCAAGGAGCTAATCCCTGTATGGAGGTGCTGCTTGATAGAGACCAAATGTGTAATTTGACTACAGTAAATGTATTGGGCTTTGTAGACGATGGTAAATTAGATAAGAATAAATTATTTGAAGCTCAAAGATTTTCTTTACGAGCAGGGTTTCGGATGACCTTTTTAGATTTAGAGTTAGGTCAATGGAATATAAAACAAAAAAGAGATAGGTTGGTAGGCTGCAGTTTGACTGGATGGCAAGATATGGTAAATGCTACTACAATGAATAAAGAAATAGAATCGGAATTACGGAAAAAATTAAGAGATATTGTTCATCAAGAAGCGGAGTCCTATGCGCAAAAGTTAGGAGTTGAACCTCCTTTGCTTATGACCACAGTGAAACCGGAAGGTACTCTTTCCCAATTACCAACCGTTTCCAGTGGAGTACATCATTCTCATTCTCCTTATTTTATCAGGAGGGTTCGTATTAATGCTAATGACCCCTTGCTTAAGGTTTGTGAAGAATTAGGATATGATATAAAACCGGAGAATGGACAAACTGAGGAAAATTGCCAAACAAAGGTAATCTCTTTTCCTTGTTGCGCTCCGGAAGGGAAAACCAAAAAAGATGTTTCCGCTATAGAACAATTAGAAATTTATCGTTCTTTCCAAAAAGAATATACAGATCATAATACTTCTATTACTGTTCACGTGCAAAACCATGAATGGGAAGAAGTAGAAGAATGGTTATGGAATAATTGGGATGAAGTAGTAGCGGTAAGTTTTGTCTCTTTAGATAATAGTTTTTATGCTCAAATGCCTTATGAGGCGATAACAAAAAAAGAATATGAGAAGAGAGTAAAAGAAATGTTACCTTTTATTCCTTCGCTTATCTCAAAATATGAAAAGGAAGAAACAGAAATTGATGTAGGAGATGAATCGTGTTCCAACGGAGTATGCCCTATTAGGTAGAAAATATAAAAAAAGGGGACGGGTTACTTTTTTATAAAAGTTTTGATTCGTCGTAGGATATTTTATTCTGTTTTTTATCCTGGTGTCTTTCTAAGGCCAGTTGAATTAATCGGTCAATTAGTTCGGGATAAGGGATGCCGCTCGCCTCCCACAGGCGAGGATACATACTGACAGAAGTAAAACCGGGGATAGTATTAATTTCATTTAAATATATTTTATTTTCTTTTTTGCTGACAAAAAAATCTACTCGCGCCATCCCGGCAGAATCAACAGCTTTAAAAGCACGAAGGGCAATCTCCTGAACTTCTTGAGATACTTCATCAGATAAATCCGCTGGAATAATTAATTGAGTCCCTTCATTTATATATTTTGAATCATAATCATAAAATTCTCCTGCCGGTTTGACCTCACCCACTACTGAAGCCTGGGGTTCGTCATTACCTAAAACACCGCATTCTATCTCTCTTACTTCTTCTAATCCCTCTTCAATTAAAATCTTTCTATCATAAGAAGAAGCTAAATCTATGGCCTTTTCTAATTCTTCTTTCTTGTGAACTTTAGTTATTCCCACGCTCGAACCTAAATTAGCGGGCTTTACAAAAAGAGGATATTCGAAGCCATCCTGAATTAAAGACAAGATTTTCTCTTTATCTTTTTGCCACTCTTTTCTCTTAATGGTTATCCATTTTAATATGGGCAAGCCTTTTTGTTGAAATATTGTTCTCATTAAATCTTTGTCCATAGAAATTGCTGAGGAGGCAACTCCAGCTCCCACATAGGGAATGTTAGCCAACTCCAAGAGCCCCTGTATTGTTCCATCCTCTCCATAAGGACCATGTAATATCGGGAAGATTACATCTAATTTTTCCAAAGCCGAGCTTTTATCCAATTTTTGATTATTGTCTATGCAAACCAGGGACTTACTGAAAGAGTCATTCAATAAAATTACCGTGTTCTTCCCTTCAATTTTGCCAGATTGAAGAGCCAATTCAGAATCCTGGGGAGAAATCCACCTGCCCTCTTTGGTTATGCCTATAGGGACTATGATATATTTATCTTTTTCTATTGCTTTAATAATTGAGGAGGCGGAACAAAATGAAACCTCATGCTCTCCCGACCTTCCTCCAAAGATTATTCCTACCCTTATTTTTTTTGTTGTCATTTTGTGCCTTTCTTTCCAATATTTTTAAACTATCTTTATCTTTTATAAATTTAATATCTCTATGGTTCCTTCTTCAATATCTAAATATAGCAGTCTATTCCGAAAGAGTTTACCTCTTTTTAATAATATCTTAATCACTTCTTGGGCTTCCAAAGAGGCAATTAGGGCAGGAGTCACTGTGGGAGCACCTAATGTTACCTCACTCCCATGTTCAGGTAAATCTTTATTGGAGCCATAGATTAATTCTAATCCTTTATCTTGAGGAAAGATAGTGGTGAGTTGGCCATTAAATCCGGCTATAGCTCCATGAACCAGAGGGATGTTTAATTCTCGACAGGCTTTTTGAAGCATAAAGCGAACAGGAAGATTATCCAGAGCATCTACTACTACATCTGCTCCCTCAATAATTTTTTTTACATTATCTGAATCAATGAAAACAGAATGTCCGGTAATATCTGTAGAGGAATTTACTTCTTTTACCCTCTTTACTGCGATCTCGGTCTTGCTCTGTCCTAAATTGCTTTCGGTAGAAAGTATCTGTCGATTCAGATTACTGTCTCCTATTATGTCTTTGTCGGCAATTATTAATTCCCCTATTCCCATCCTGGTTAAAAGTTCTAATACCGTTCCACCCAATCCGCCAGCTCCGATTATAGCTACTTTTGACTGAAGCAATTTTACTTGTTCGGAGAGGCTAACCACTCCTAAATTACGGTGATAACGTTCAGGAATTATATTATTTTTTAGAGCTGATATCTCTATCTCTCTGCCCGGTAATTGAAGTTTACCAGCTATTTCTTTAATTTTTTTTAATGAGATACTATTATATTTTTCACCGGAAGAATTTATCGCTTCTTTTCTTGTTTTTTTTAATTCTTTGAGGATTATTTCTTCTTTTTCATTTTTCGTATTTTGTTTCATGATATTCATCCCTAACTCTATTTTCAGATTTTGTCTTTAATTTTTCCAACCTTTGTTTAATCTCTTTTTCAAATCCCCTATCAGTGGGGAAATAATATTTCTTTCCTTTTAATTCTTTAGGGAGATGTTCCTGGATAATATATCCATCCTTAAAATTATGGGCATATTTATAACCTTTCCCGTAATCTAAATTCTTCATTAAAGTAGTGGGGGCATTACGAATAACCAGAGGAACTGGCAGCGGTCCCCACCTTTTAATGTCCTCCTGGGCAAGTTGATAACCTTTATAAAGGGCATTGCTTTTGGGGGCACATGCTAAATAGGTGGCGGTCTGAGCTAAAGCTAAATTACCTTCGGGCATTCCCAAAAAATGGACTGCCTGCATAGCTGCTACTGCTACCTGTAAGGCCTGGGGGTCAGCATTCCCTATGTCTTCTGAGGCAAATCTCACCAGACGCCGGGCGACATAGAGGGGATTTTCTCCGGCTTCCAGCATTCGGGCTACCCAGTAAATAGCAGCATCGGGATCTGAATCGCGCATGCTCTTATGTAGAGCAGAGATAATATTGTAATGTTCTTCCCCGGTCTTATCATAACGCAGGTATCTCTTTTGGACTACCTCTTCGATAATTTTCAAAGTTATATTTCTTACGCCTTGTGTATCTGGCTTGGTAGTTATTACCGCAAATTCTAAAATATTTAAAGCTATACGAGCATCTCCATAAGCGAGTTCAATAATAAAATCTAAAACTTCTGGTTCTAATTTTACCTTATATTTTCCCAGACCTTTTTCTTTATCCGGTAAAGATTTTTCCAAAATATTTTTCAAGTCTTCCGGAGATAATGGTTCTAATATATAAACAGTAGACCTCGATAAAAGAGGGGAAATAACCTCAAAGGAAGGATTTTCGGTGGTAGCCCCAATTAAGACTATAGTTCCGTCTTCTACGTAGGGTAAAAAAGCGTCCTGCTGGGCTTTATTAAATCTATGAATTTCGTCCACAAACAGGATGGTCTTCTGATTGTAATATCTTCTTCTATCCTGGGCTTCTTTGATAATTTTCCTCAAAGCAGGTACGCCTGAAACTGCCGCACTGAAAGGAATAAAATGAGTTTTGGTTATTTTAGCGATAATTCTAGCTAAGGTTGTTTTTCCGGAACCGGGGGGACCCCAGAGGATAATCGATTGGAGTTTATCTTCTTCAATAGCTTGACGTAAAGGCTTACCCGGACCAACAATCTTTTCCTGCCCTAAGAAGTCTTCTAATTTTTCCGGCCTGATTCTATCGGCAAGAGGAGCACTACTTAATTTATTTTTTTCGAAATTATCAAAAAGTTCCATTAAAAATTACCCTAATCATATTTTATTTAATTTTATCATCTTTCCGAGTATTTTAAAAATTATTTTTAAAGAAAATCACTTATCCAACTTTTCGAACTCGTCTTTTAATATTCCCATTAAGATTACATCGTAATATTTTCCACCATAAAATTGACCTTTTCTTAATCTGCCCTCTTCTTTAAATCCGCATTTCTCATAGCAGCGTACACCTCTCTGATTATAATCAAAGACCCGAAGATAGACTTTATATAAATTCATCTGATTAAAAGCATGATTAAGCAAAATTTTTATGGCATCTGTACCATAGCCCTTACCCCAATATTCTTTATCGCCAATTACAATTCCCAATTCTGCATTTCTATTCTTCCAATCAATTTTATGTAAACTAATCTGACCTATATAGTCTCCCTCTTTTGTTTCCATAACCAGATTCTTCTCTGTAGCATTATGACTCATAGCTCTTTCTAAAAACTTTTCCTCTTCCGCCCGCGAAACAGGATAGAGAAAGGCAGCTAAATATCTAGTAACCTCAAGGTCATTTACCCATTTCATTATATCTTCCAGGTCTTTTCTCTCCACAGCCCTTAAATTAACTAATTTTCCTTTAATCATGTTCCCCTCTTTTCAAAAGGTAAACTTTGGTGCCTGGCACCAAAGTTTACCTTTTGAAAAAATAAATAATTATTTTTTCTATTATAGCAGGAATTTTAAATTATTTGTAGAAAGTAGATATAGTATCGAGTTAAGAAAGCGAAAGAAAAGAAAAAGTTTACACTAATCAAGAAGGAGGATTTATCAATGGAGAATAAATTAAAGATAGCTTGCCTTCAGGTAAGTGCAAGAGAGTATGAGGATAGATACGAAAACAAAGAAAATATCTTAAGAATGATTGACAAGGCAGCAGATTCACACCCTCAATTAATAGTCTTACCAGAATGTTCTTATCCGGCCTATTATATTTCTCCGCTAATTGTGAAAAATTCCTTAGAATTCCAGAAATCGACCCTGGAACTAATTACCGAAGTCAAACAAAGAGCTAAACTGTATAAATGCTACATAGCCTTAGGGATGGTTGAAACTGATCTAATCGAAAATATTCTTTATAATTCTGCTTTACTTATCAATCCGGAAGGTCAGGAGATAAGCTGCTTCCGAAAATCTTACCTCTGGCATTTTGATTCTCATTGGTTCTGCGCCGGTGAACAATATCCGGTAATTGAGACCGAGTTCGGAAAGGTAGGTATGTTTATCTGTGCTGACGGACGACTCCCTGAAATAGTCCGCTGTTTGAGTTTGCAAGGAGCGGACATTTTACTTGACCTTACCAACTGGGTCACCTCAGGATTTGAGAAAGAGACTCTTACCAACCCTCAGGTAGAATATATGATTCCAACACGCGCCCTGGAAAATAGAGTTTGGATAATTGCCGCTAATAAAGTGGGAATGGAAGCAAAGAGTATACTATATTGTGGAAAAAGCGCTGTTTTTACACCTGATGGCGAGGTGGCTAAAATTGCCTCTTCTTGCCAAGAAGAGATTCTCTTTTATGAAATTTCCCTTGAGGAAACTATAGATAAATCCATCGATAACCAAATTAATATAATTAATGATAGAAGACCGGAATTATATTCTGAATTAGTTCATCCTACTGACACTTTGCCTATCTATTCTATTATGAAAAAAAAGGTTAGTCCTAAAAATCCAAATCTGCTAACCGCAATAGTGCAAATAGAATTTGAAGATAATTTTAAAAAATATCTTCAAAAGATAGAATTCTTTATAAATAATCTATTAGAACAGGAAACTAATATTGTTATCCTTCCCGAATGTGATTTTATCTTCCCCGAAAGTGAAGAGGAGATCATCCATAAAGTCAAACAAATAACTAAAGACAGGAAAGTTCTCTGTGCTATTACCTTGATTGAAAAAACGGGTGAGCTTTATTATAAGACCACCTTTCTTATCGAATCGGGTAAACTCCGAGGAAAATACAGAAAGACTCATTTAGAAAAAGAAGAAAAGAATCTTTTTTCTCCTGGAGATTTAGGCCTTCCGGTATTTAAAACTTCTTACGGTTACATAGGAGTAATGATAGGTTATGAAGGAATTTTTCCGGAAATAGCCCGTACCTTAACCCTTAAGGGAGCAGATTTAATTATCTGGCCCAGTAAATTTACCAATGACAGACAGATAAATATCTGCCGCAGCAGGGGGGCAGAAAATAAAATATTTATAGCTTGTTCTAATTCCATTTCTCATCAGGGTAGCGGAC
This sequence comes from Atribacterota bacterium, assembly GCA_035648055.1. Classification (GTDB taxonomy): domain Bacteria; phylum Atribacterota; class Phoenicimicrobiia; order Phoenicimicrobiales; family Phoenicimicrobiaceae; genus Sediminicultor. Next base: position 2,143 of record DASRMF010000080.1, on the reverse strand, counting down.
ATAGCTTAATAACTTCTCCTTCGGGACAAATATTAACCTCCTGTCTGGGCAAAACCGAGCAAGCCAGCCTTTTCTCACTCTGCCTCCAGCTTTCTCGAAATAAAAACATTGTCCCCCATACTAATACAATCTTGAATAGAAAACCAGAAACCTATAAAATTTTATTAAACAATATTCATACAAAGGAGAAATAAAAATTGAAAGCAGAACTTATGGTTAATTTAACTGCCGGTGGCGGAAAGCCTGATCACCACCTGGCAACAGTATTAGAATATCTTAAGGAAAACGGACTAAATTTTAAGGTTTGTATCACTACCCGGCAAGGAGAAGCGGTAGAGCTTGCCCAAAAGGCAGCTGATAATGGAGCAGAACTCATTATATCAGTAGGTGGAGATGGAACAGTAAACGAAATTGTTAACGGAATTATGAAATCAAAAAATGATCCTTCTTTAGGCATAATTCCTCTGGGGTGGGCTAATGATTTTATTAAAAGCACAGACATCCCTTCTGATATAATTGAAGCATGTAAAATTATAATTAAAGGTAAGACTAAAAAAATAGATGTAGGAGTAATTGATAATCAGATATATTTCGCCAATATCTGCGGAATAGGATTTGATGCGGAAGTCACTCATTTAGCCAATCAGATGAAAAGCCGACATCCCAATTGGAATATCTTAAGTGCTTATATCTATGTTTTTGCCACTATAAAGAAATTACTTTCTCCTTTTAGATGTCATAATGTTAAGATAAAAATTGATGGACAAGAAATTTATTCTAAAATTTTATTTGCAGCTATTGGTAATGGGAAATTTTACGGAGGAAGATTTAAAATTACTCCGGAAGCTATATTAGATGATGGTTTATTAGAAATATGTACGGTTGAAGAGATGGGAAGATTTAAGTATCTTAGCATTATCCCCAAAGTCTTTAAAGGCACACACGCAAGTATTAAAGGGGTAAACTTTTATAGAGCTAAAGAGGTAGTGATTCAATCTTCAGAACCTGTTCTGGCGCAGGTAAGCGGTGAGGTAATTGAAGGACAGAAGGAATTTACTATAACTCTTCTGCCAAAAAGCTTAAAATTAATTGTCCCTTAGCGAAAATACAGTAATGAGTGATAAGTGATGAGTGATAAAGATAGGATGTGGGATAAAAATACAGTAATGAGTAATTAGTGATATAAAAAGAGTTAGATGGCTAATCAGGAATTCGGTTCACATAATTTGCGATATGTTTTGTTTTAATTGGCAAATTGGTTAATCAGTTAATTAAGACAAATTATCTTCCCTTATTTTTCCTCTTCTTCTCTTCATACATCCTCTCATCAGCTATGCGGATTAACTCATCCATTGGCAAGGGATTGGATGGGTTATAATAAGAAAATCCTGTACTAAAGCCTATTTTATAAGGTTTTTTGGAAACCTGGTTTAAGCAGGCTAATTCCTTACTTAACCTCTTTTTAATTATAGGTATTTCGTTTAAAGAACTATCTAAGAAGATTACTAAAAATTCATCCCCTCCCATCCGAGTGATAATATCTACCTCCCTTAAGATAGATTTAAAGAGTTTTGCTACTTGTAGCATAGTTCTATCTCCTTCTTCATGACCAAATTCGTCATTGATATATTTTAAATTATCTAAATCACTATAAGCAAACAATAAAGGGGATTTTTCTCTTTTAGATAGTTTTATCTGTCTTTGAAGAAGTTCTAAACCATACCCTCTATTATATGCCCCGGTAAGAGTGTCATAATGAGCTAATTTTTTCAGTTCCTCTTCCAGCTGTTTTCGCTGAATAGTAGTAGCTACTTGTTCGGAAATAAATTCCATAAGCTGAATATCTTCTTCGCAGTAAAGATCAGGATTAGTATAACTTTGGACAACCATAGCACCTATTACCTCATCTTTTGTCTTTAAGGGGACCCCTAACCAAATAAGTTTATTAGTAGTATAACCTAAAACAATTAACTTTCCCTGGGAAACCAAGCTATCTCGCCCTTTATAGTCAATTAGTAGGGGTTTGCCGTTTTTTATAATATAGGAGGTAAGGGATTTGCTCTTACTAAAGTTTGCAATTGGTGCACCATCATCATTTTCATCTACAAAATAGGGGAAATAGACCTCATCTTTTTGGTAATCT
>DASRMF010000079.1:0-16863 GCA_035648055.1 Atribacterota bacterium | reverse complement strand
CCTTTGGTGGCCAGATATTTAGTGATTGCTGAGGTTAAGGTTGTTTTACCATGGTCTACATGACCGATAGTACCCACATTAATATGGGGTTTAGTTCTTACAAATTTTTCTTTTGCCATTTGATTTTTCCTCCTTAAATATTCTATACTATTTTTATTATTTTAAACTTAGAATAATATTTCCTTGGTAATATTGTCTGGAACTCTCTCGTAATATAAAAACTGCATAGTAAAAGCAGCTCTACCTTGTGAAATTGACCTTAAGCTGGTAGCATAACCAAACATTTCTACTAAGGGCACGTGAGCAGTAATAATTTTTACTTTAGCCTTTGATTCTATCCCTTCTACTTTCGCCCTTCGTGAACTTATATCACTTACTAAACTGCCTAAATATTCTTCTGGGGTTACAATTTCTACTTCCATCATCGGCTCTAAAAGTATTGGTTTGGCCTTTTTCACACATTCTTTAAAAGCCATAGAGCCTGCAATTTTAAAAGCAATCTCCGATGAATCTACTGGATGAAAAGAACCATCTAGTAAAGTTACCTTTATATTGATAACCGGGTAATTAGCCAATACTCCACTTAACATAGCTTCTTTTATGCCCTGTTCTACTGCGGGAATATATTCTTTGGGTATTGCTCCGCCAACTATCCTATTAATGAATTTAAAATTATCTTCTTTGTAAGGTTCTACCTCTAGAGTTACGTCTCCATATTGTCCCCTACCTCCTGATTGTCTGATAAATTTCCCTCTGGCCTTAGCAGTTCTCTCAATTGTTTCTTTATAAGCCACTTGTGGCTTTCCTATATTTCCTTCTACTTTAAATTCTCGAAATAAACGATCTACGATTATTTCTAAATGCAGTTCCCCCATACCCGAAATGATAGTTTGACCGGTTTCAACATTATGCGCCCTTCTAAAAGTAGGATCCTCTTCTGCTAATTTATCCAAGGCTAAAGCCATTTTATCTTGCTCTGCTTTATTTTTTGGTTCTATAGCAATAGATATTACCGGCTCAGGAATTTTCATTGATTCTAAAATTATAGGATGTTCTATGTCACATAAAGTATCACCGGTAGTAGATTTTTTTAAACCTATTATTGCACCCAAATTTCCTGCAGGTATCTCGGTAACATCATTCTTGTGATCAGCATGAATTAATACTAATCTATTTATTCTTTCCTTAAAACCTTTAGTTGAATTATAAATATAAGAACCTGATTTCAATATACCTGAATAAACTCTGACAAAACTTAATTTCCCTATATAAGGATCAGTCATAATTTTAAAAACCAAAGAAGATAATGGTTCTTTATCCTCAGGTAATCTAGTTATCACATTTTCGCTCTGGGGATCTATGCCTTTGGTCGGCGGAACATCTAAAGGAGAAGGTAGATAATCAACTATTGCATCTAAAAGCAACTGAATACCTTTGTTCTTTAAAGCCGAACCACAGAAAATCGGAACTGCCTCATTTTTAATAGTTAACCTGCGAATTGCAGATTTTATTTCATTGGGAGTAATTTCCTCACCTTCAAGAAATCTATCCATAATTTTCTCATCAAGTTCAGCCAAGCTTTCTATCATTTTATGATGATATTCATTAGCTAATTCCAGTGTATCTTCTGATATAGATACTTCTTTATAATTTACTCCTAAATCATCTATGGAGTAAGAATAAGCCTTCATCTTTATTAAGTCGATAATGCCTTTGAAGTTTTCTTCACTCCCCCAGGGCAATTGAACAATGATTGGATTAGCCGCTAGTTTATCTTGAATCATCTTTATAACATGGTAAAAATCTGCTCCTGGTCTATCCATTTTATTAATAAAGGCGATACGAGGAACACCATATCTTTCTGCCTGATGCCAAACGGTTTCTGTCTGAGGTTCAACTCCTCCCACTGCACAGAATACTGCAACAGCACCATCAAGCACTCTTAAACAGCGCTCAACTTCCATGGTAAAATCTACGTGTCCAGGCGTATCAATAATATTAATACGATTATCTTTCCAGTAAAGAGTGGTTGCTGCAGAAGTTATAGTAATGCCCCTCTCTTTTTCTTGAGGCATCCAATCCATAGTTGCAGACCCTTCATGGACCTCGCCCATCTTATGAACTTTTCCCGTATAGTAAAGTATCCTCTCGGTAACGGTAGTCTTTCCGGCATCAATATGGGCCATTATACCAATATTTCTTATTTTGTTTAAAGAATGTTTCGTAGACATAATTTAAAAACCTTATCTTAATTCTTATTTTGTATTTCTTATATTTTAGTTAACCAGTTATCCAGTTACCCGGTTAACCAGGTAACTAAAATCTAACGACTATTTTATTTACCATCTGTAGTGAGCGAATGCTTTATTTGCTTCAGCCATTTTATGTGTGTCTTCTTTCTTTTTAACGGCTGTCCCAACACCATTTGCCGCATCTGTAAACTCTAAGGATAATTTTTCATGCATTGGCTTACCTGTTCTTTTCCTGGCAAAGTTAATTATCCATCTCATCCCTAAAGTAATTCTTCTATCCGGACTTACTTCAATGGGGATCTGATAACTTGCTCCTCCAACTCTCCTTGACTTCACTTCCAATACCGGCATAACATTCTGTAAGGCTTGATTAAATACTTCCAAGGGCTCCTTTTTTGTCTTTTTAGAAGCTATATCTAAAGCCCTATAAAAAATTGCTTCTGCTTTGCTTTTTTTGCCATCATGCATTAGCTTGTTTATAAAAAGTGTTATATTCTTATCATGGTACACAGGATCTGGTGCATTTATTCTCTTTACTGCCTTTCTTCTCCTGGACATTATTTACCACCTCTATCTTTTTAAAATTATTATTTAATTAACTAGGTAACCAAAGTTTATTACTTGGTTGTCTTTTTTGGTTTTTTAGCGCCATATCTTGAACGCCCTTGCATCCTATTTTCTACTCCGGTAGCATCCATAACTCCTCTAACGATATGATATCTAACTCCTGGTAAATCTTTTACCCTTCCACCCCTTAAGAGCACAATGGAATGTTCTTGAAGATTATGCCCTATTCCTGGAATATATGCAGTCACCTCCATATTATTAGTTAATCTTACTCGAGTGACTTTTCTTAAGGCGGAATTAGGTTTCTTAGGAGTTATAGTCCAAACTCTAGTACATACCCCTCTTTTTAAAGGGCTGCCCTGCAAAGAGGGCGTACCAGATTTTTTAAGGGCCTTTTTTCTACCTTTTCTTACTAATTGGTTTATGGTAGGCATATCTTACCTTCCTTTATTTAAATTTATCAATATCCTATAAATAAAAATACTTTTATATTCTAACAGCATCAGTATTTGATGTCAACTATTATTAACAGATTTTTTATCTTTTGCTTCCTCGTTTTCTAAATTAAGCTCTAGTTCTTGATCTGTGGTGTGATCCGAGATTTTCTCTTTACTATCTTTATCTTCTTCTCTAAATATGTTTATCTTTTTTTCTACCTGCTCTTCTTCTGCCTCTTTAAATATTTCTTCCATTTTTTCTTCTTTCTCATGTAAGTAATCAACTTCTATTCCTCCGTATCTATTTAAACCTGTCCCTGCGGGTACTATGTTACCGATAATAACATTTTCCTTTAAACCGTAAAGCTTATCTACCTTCCCCTTGATAGAAGCGTTAGTTAAGACATGAGTAGTTCTCTGAAATGATGCGGCAGACAAAAAACTTTCAGTAGAAAGAGAGGCTTGAGTAATACCTTGGATTATGGGCATTCCAACTGCTACAAATTTCTTCCTTTTAATAAATCCTACATTTTCAATTATATTAATACATTCAATCTTATTATTTGCCCTTACTGTTATTAAATCCAAATGTCTATTGCAAATTTCTGTTGCGTGGTTCCTGGTTATTTTTTTGCCTCCATTTATTATAACTTCCTCTGTTTCCGGATCCAAAATATCTAAAGCAGTAGTTTTACCTACTACATTGTCGTAAAGGAATTCTAAAGTTCTACCTTCTAAAGAAAAATATCTTCCATCTTCCAATGGCAGCTCACTTAATTTATACAATAATATTTTTTTAATTAAATTCTTACTTATTATTTGATCCTTATCCGCGACAATATTTCCGCTTATCGGATCTTTAATATCTTCGCCAATAGACCGGCCAATAATTTCATCTTTAATTGATTTGATCAGCCCGTCTCTTACGGATATCTCCTTAATTTCTTTCCAGACCTTTATTCTATCTACATTAGCTTTTATGATCTTGTCTACTTCTGAAGAAGTAAGTTGTTTGTTCGCACTCACTAGAACTTGAAGATCTTCTGGGTTAATAATATCTGCGGCAGTAATCCTGTCTTCTATCTTTTCGTAAACATCCGGTTTAGCGTAACTTATTGTTCTAATATCATTATTAATAATTTTTGCTGCCATTTCTCTGCTAATAGCCTTATTAAATTTTATCTTAGCATTATTTAGTTTGTCCGTTTCAGTGTTGCCTTCTTGAATACTATCTTCAATCCTACTAACCAAAATATTGCCGGTAATTCTTTCTATAAAGGAATTTTCTCCTTTAACAATAGTGAATTGTTTGTTTTCTTGATCTTCAACTATCAATGCGGTAAAATCGCTGGTTTCAATTTTAGATATAATTTTATTAGTAATAACTTCTCCTTCTTTAACTATTAACTCACCTATTTTAGCATTTCCCAACGAAGAGATAGTTTTTTTATTTACTAATAATTCTCTATTCTTCTTACTAATTTCTTCATTTTCTTCTACTACTTTTTTATTAGCCTTTTCAAAATCCGATACATATACTAATTCTCCGGATAGTAACTCAGAGTCACGTGCTGATCTGACATAAATCATGTTTAAGCGGGCAATCTGACGAATTATTGTTTCGATATGTTTGTCACTGATTTTAACCCCTTGTGATCGATATACTGCTTGTATTTCTTTTAATAAATATTCTTGAACTGCCTTAATTCCCTGAATCTTTAAAATATCATGAGGATCAATAAACCCGACAGTCAATCTTTCTCCAGCACTAATCTTTTGTCCCTTTTCTACTATTAGCCTTAAATCGGCGGGAATATTATAGATCTTTTTCTTTTCTTCGATAGCATCTTTATTTTCTTTTGATGTTTCAGGATCAATTACAACCTGCTTTTTATAATTATCCTCAGTAATAATTTCCCCTACTGTTCCATTTATTTCACTGATCACTGCTTGTTTTTTTGGCTTTCTTACCTCAAAAAGTTGTTCTACCCGCGGCAAGCCCAAAGTAATATCTTCACCGCTTATTTTAACCCCTCCGGTATGAAAAGTTCTTAAAGTTAATTGTGTCCCTGGTTCTCCAATAGACTGAGCTGCAATAACTCCTACGGCTTCCCCAATATTTACTAATTTACCAGTAGTCAAATCTTTGCCATAACATTTAGCGCATAAACCGTGTTCTGCTCTGCAGGTTAAAACCGATCTAACCTTAACTTCTTTTATCGCCGTTTCTGAAATCTTTTTAGCGCTTTTTTCGTCAATTTCTTTCCCTAGTTCAACTAATACTTCACCGGTCTTGGGATCTATTACCTCTTCTTGGGTTATTCGCCCTACTAACCTTTCTTCTAAAGTCTCGATTACACTACCATCATCTTGAAAGGCTCTGATAATTATTCCGTCAGATGTACCACAGTCTTCTTCTCTAATAATTGCATCTTGAGCTACATCAACCAACCTTCTGGTTAAGTATCCTGATTTTGAAGTTCTAAGAGCAGTGTCTGCTAACCCTTTTCGAGCTCCATGGGTAGAAATAAAATACTCTAATACCGACAAACCATCTCTAAAATTAGATCTAATAGGAAATTCAATAATTTTTCCGGAAGGATCAGCCATTAAACCCCTCATCCCGGCTAATTGACCAATCTGTCGCTTACTTCCTCGAGCTCCGGAATCAGCCATAATATATAAAGGATTAAATTTATCTAAATTCTTTAAAATAGCATCCACTACCTCATCTGCAGCTTTAGTCCAGGCATTTACAATTTTCTGTTCTCTCTCATCATCCATAATTAATCCGTAATTATATTGTTCTTGAATTTTATCTACTTCCTTTTCAGCCACTTCTAATATTTCATTTTTCTGGGAAGGTATTTCTAAATCTGCTATCCCTATGGAGATCCCGGAAGAAGTAGCAAAATTAAAGCCTAATTTTTTAATCTTATCTAAAATATCAACAGTTATTTCTTTCCCATATTTTCGGTAAATAAAAGATATTATTTTTTCTAAGGATTTTTTGGTTATGGTTAAATTGATAAAATCCATATCATCAGGGAAAATTTCGTTAAAAATAATTCTACCAATTGATGTACTCTTTAAGGAATTTTGTATTCTGTATTTAATTTTAGTATGTAAATCTATAAAGCCATCCTCCCAAGCCCTTACTGCTTCATTAGGATTACCGAAAATTTTTCCCTCACCTTTTTTTCCGCTTTCCCGCATAGTTAGATAATAACAACCTAAAATTATATCCTGACTAGGTAAAGCTATGGGCAAACCATTGGATGGAGAAAGTATATTATTAGAAGACAGCATTAATACTTCTGCTTCGGCTTGAGCTTCCGGCGAAAGAGGAACATGAACTGCCATCTGATCGCCATCAAAATCTGCATTAAAAGCTGCGCAAACTAAAGGATGAATCTGAATTGCATTTCCCTCCACCAAAACGGGTTTAAAAGCTTGAATTCCTAAACGATGTAATGTTGGTGCCCGATTTAGCAAGACAGGATGATCTTCTACAATATCCTTTAATATACTCCAAACTTCCGGCTTACCTTTCTCTACTATTTTTTTGGCAGTTTTAATATTATGAGCTAAATCCCTAGCTACCAATTCTCTCATTACATATGGCTTGAATAATTCCAGAGCCATCTTTTTGGGTAATCCGCATTGGTGAAATTTTAAATTAGGGCCTACTACAATTACCGATCTTCCTGAATAATCCACTCTTTTACCTAAAAGGTTCTGTCTAAATCTACCTTTCTTGCCTTTTAACATATCACTTAATGATTTAAGGGGTCTATTCCCAGTGCCGAGCACTGCTCGCCCCCTTCTGCCATTGTCTATCAAAGCATCAACCGCTTCCTGTAACATTCGTTTTTCATTTTTAATAATAATTTCCGGTGCACCTAATTCTAGTAATCTTTTTAATCTGTTATTACGATTTATAACTCTCCTATATAAGTCATTCAAATCTGAAGTGGCAAAACGCCCTCCCTCCAACTGCACCATAGGTCTTAAGTCTGGAGGAATAACCGGGATTATTTCTAATACCATCCATTCAGGTTTGCAATTAGATTTACGAAATGCCTCGACTATCTGTAATCTTTTAATAATTTTTTTCGTTTTTTGGCCGCTGGTTTTTTTTAATTCTTCGCGAAGTTCCAAAGTTAATTTATCTAAAGCCAATCCTTTCAATAACTCTTTAATTGCTTCTGCACCTATTCCGGCTTTAAATTCAGGATCATAATTACTTAGAAGGAGTTTTTCTATTTCTAAAATTATTTCTCCTTCTTTGTAAGAAGTATTACCGGGGTGAATTACTATATAACAAGACTCTTCAATGTTTTGAGTGGCTAATTTTGCCCGCAAGGATAAGTTTTTTTCTTCCCCTAACCTTTTTAAGTTAGTCTCAGAAATTAATCCATTAATTTTAGTAATTCGAAATTGGGTCTCCTTAGTTTCTACCTCTTTTTCTTTAACTTCTTCAACCTGTTCTTTTTCTTTTTTAATTCCTTCTTTAAGTTCTTCGATTTCTTCTTCGATTTCAGATTCTTCCTCTTCGCTTACAGGAAACAATAATTCCTTTTGGTAAAATATTTTACCAAATATTTTCTGCAGATCCTGATCCTCTTCCTCCGAAATTACATCCCCTATTTTATGAGAAAATATTTTTACTTTTTTAAGATTGTAAACCGCTTCGGCATTAATTTCTTCATTGTACTTTTTATGAATACGGTATTCTGCTTCTAAAATTATATCTCCTTTTTCTAAATCTGTTCCACCTTTCTCAATAACTTCGAATAACTGTTCTCTTCTTCGGTCTGGAGCATAGTATAATATCTTTTCTAAATTACGAGGAGATACATCTAAAAGTAAAGATAAAGGACTGGGAATAGCCTTAAAATACCAAACGTGGGAAACAGGAGAAGCTAATTTGATATGCCCCATTCTTTCTCTTCTAGTGATAGATTTAGTAACTTCGACTCCACATCTATCACAAATTACACCTTTATATCTTATCCTTTTGTATTTTCCACAACTACATTCCCAATCTTTAACTGGTCCGAATATTCTTTCGCAAAATAAACCATCTTTCTCTGGTTTTAAAGTTCTATAATTGATGGTTTCTGGTTTTTTAACTTCACCGTGAGACCATTTTTTTACTTGCTCTGGTGAAGCTAATCCGATTTTGATCGAGTTAAAACTCTTCAAAATTCTCAATATAATTACCCCCTATTAGAGTCGTTAGCATTAAATACAGGTTGTCAGTTATCGGTTTACAGTTTTTAGAAAAAGAGAACCGGATTCTGTATTCTGTCTTCGGATTTCTTTTTCTCAACTAGCTAACCAGGTAACTAACTAACCAATTAACTAATTTTTAGCGAGATACGATTCACGAGACACGAGATACTAATTTAGTTTTTAGGTTATTTCTTTCATTAAATTTTCATTAATTCCATCTTTTGAGTCTATATCTTCTTTAAGATCTACTTCTTTATCTTGAGAATCTAAAACTTGTACATCTAAACTTAAACTACGTAATTCTTTAATTAAAACTTTAAATGATTCTGGCATGCCGGGTACAGGAATACTTTCACCCTTAACAATAGCTTCGTAAGTTTTAATTCTTCCCAACACATCATCTGATTTTATAGTTAAAAGCTCCTGGAGATTGTAAGCAGCGCCGTATCCTTCTAAGGCCCAAACTTCCATTTCACCAAACCTTTGTCCTCCAAACTGTGCTTTTCCTCCTAAAGGCTGTTGAGTAACCAAAGAGTATGGACCGGTAGAACGAGCATGGATTTTGTTAGCTACTAAATGAGCTAATTTTAAAATATAGCTGTAACCTACAGTCACTTTTTGATCAAATGGCCTGCCTGTTCTACCATCGTAAAGGATTGTTTTGCCGTCTTTGGGCAGACCTGCTTCTACTAAAGCTTCTTCAATCTCCTCTTCTTTCGCGCCGTTAAAAATAGGAGTTATTACTCTTTGACCTAAGATTTTAGCTACCCAGCCTAAATGCACTTCTAAAACTTGCCCTACATTCATTCGAGAGGGTACTCCTAAGGGATTCAATACTATTTCTATGGGCGTACCATCTGACATAAAGGGCATATCAGCCTCAGGCAATATTTTAGAAATAACTCCTTTATTTCCATGTCTCCCAGACATCTTATCCCCTTCTGAAATCTTTCTTTTTTGGGCAATAAATACTTTTACTAATTGATTTACTCCCGGGGAAAGTTCGTCATTATTTTCCCTGGAAAATACTTTTACGTCTATAACCTTACCTTTTTCACCATGGGGAACTCGAAGAGAAGTATCTCTTATCTCTCGAGCCTTTTCCCCAAAAATTGCTCTTAATAATCTTTCTTCTGGCCCTAAATCAGTTTCGCCCTTAGGGGTTACTTTCCCCACTAAAATATCACCTGATTCCACCTCTGCTCCAATTCTAGCTATTCCTCTTTCGTCTAAATTGGATAGACTGTCTTCTCCGATATTAGGGATATCACAAGTTATTTCTTCCGGTCCCAATTTAGTATCCCGTGCTACACACTCTTGTTCAGAAATATGAATAGAAGTGAAAATATCTTCGCTAACTAATTTTTCACTAATCAAAATAGCGTCCTCAAAATTATAGCCTTCCCAAGGCATGTAAGCTACAAGAATATTCCTACCCAAAGAAAGACACCCTTCAGAAGTTAAGGGACCATCTGCAAGCACATCCCCCTTCTTTATAATCATTCCTTCTTCTATTAAAGGTATCTGATTTATACAAGTTCCCTGATTGGAACGAACGAATTTTTTTAATATATATTCTTTTTCAATATTGTCAGTATTTTTAATAATTATTTTGTCTGCACTTACTTTTTTCACCAAGCCATCATCTTGGGAAACAATGACTGCACATGAGTCGACAGCAACTTTATTTTCCATTCCCGTTCCCACTAAAGGAACTTCGGTTTTTATTAAGGGTACAGATTGTCTCTGCATATTAGTACCCATTAAAGCTCTATTCGCATCATCGTGCTCCAAAAAGGGTATTAAACTAGCTGAAATACTGGAAATCTGTTTGGGAGATACATCAATAAAATCTATTTCATCTGGTAGACACTCAATAATGTCTCCTCTGAACCGGCAAGGTACATCCTTTTGTAAAATTTTGTTATCTTTATCTATTTTTATATTTATTTGAGCAATTTTATATTTATCTTCATCATCGGCGGAGAGGTAAACGGTCTCATTAGTTATTTTCCCTTCCACCACCCTAAAATAAGGTGTTTCTATAAATCCTAATTCATTCACCCTTGCGTAAATACAAAGAGATCCTATTAATCCAATATTAGGGCCTTCGGGAGTCTCAATGGGACAAATTCTGCCATAATGGGTATGGTGAACATCTCTTACTTCAAAGCCCGCTCTTTCTCTGGTTAAACCTCCTGGACCTAAGGCAGAGAGCCTTCTTTTATGAGTAATTTCGGATAAAGGATTGGTCTGATCCATAAACTGAGAAAGCTGACTGCTCCCAAAAAACTGTCTAATAGTAGCCAATAATGGCCGTGCATTTATCAATGCTTGGGGGGTAATAGCAGAAACATCAGGTTGGATAGTCATCCTCTCTCGAATCACTCTTTCCATCCTGCTTAATCCGATGTAGAATTGATCCTGAAGTAACTCACCAACTGTCTTTATTCTTCTATTCCCTAGATGATCAATGTCGTCTATATATCCAATTCCTCTATATAAGTTAACTAAATACCTTAAAGAGGCGATAATATCCTCTCTTGTTAATGAAGGACCTTTCTTTATTTTTATTTTTTCTTTACACTTTTTTATTTTGTCTATTAAAGCATCAGACAATTTATCACCTGTGCTACAAATCACTTCACCTGTTTTTGGATTAATTATATCCTCAGCTACAATCGCATTTAAAATTCCTTCATTGATTCCTTCACTCAATTTATCAACAATCGGCATAAAAGCTTCGTCTTTCTCATTGAAAACAGTTACCGTTTCATTTTCAGAATTCAGCACTTTTACCTTTTCGATTCCTGAGTTAATCATTGCAGAAAATGTTTTTTGATTGATTTTTTCTTCTGCTTTTACAATTATTTTATTGTTGTTAGGATTAACAACGTCTTCGGCTACGATTTTACCTAATATCCGATTTTCAAAGTTTAATTTTCTATTTATTTTATATCTTCCGACTTTTGCTAAATCATATCTTTTAGGATCAAAAAGCAATCTATAAATTAACTGACGAGTATTTCTTTCGGTCGGAGGTTCACTGGGTCTCAATCTTCTAAACATTTCTACCAAAGCTTCTTTTTCATTAGCGGTATTGTCTTTTTCTAAAGTCAAGTTTACAATCTCTTCGTAATCAAAAAGTTCCATTATTTCTTCATTGCTTTCATATCCTAATGCTCTTAATAAAGTAGTTGCTGGAATTTTCCTTTTTTTATCAATTCGAACATAAATCATGTCGGCAGAATCGAATCCAAATTCTAACCAGGATCCACGATTAGGTATAATTTTAAATTTATACAATGGTTTGCTGTCTCCGCTGCTTTTTTCTTCATCAAAATAAATACCGGGAGACCTTATTAACTGATTTACTATCACCCTTTCTGCTCCATTAATAATGAAACCTCCGCTTTCGGTCATGAGCGGTAACTCACCCATAAAAACATCTTGCTCTTTAATTTCACCTGTCTTCTTGCTTATTAAATTTATCTTAACTTCTAAAGGAGCAGAATAAGTTCCACCTTTTTCCCAACATCCGTAAGCAGAATCCTTACATTCCCCCAGTGAATAACTAATAAAATCTAAAATTAAATTACCGGTAAAATCTTGAATGGGAAAAACGTTTACAAAAACTTCCTGCAACCCTTGCATTTTTTTCTCATCGGGCGGGACAAATCTTTGCAAAAAATCTTTAAAAGATATTTTTTGTATATCCAATAAATTGGGGATAGGACATAATTCAGGTATTTTGGAATAATCTTTTACTTTTTTATATTTATTGTGCACCGCAAAACACCAACCTTTAAATAATGATTAAAATTTTAAATTAGTCGTTAGTATATAGTATATAATGAAAAACGTAAAGCGCAAAACTATCTCGTATCTCGTGTAAAATACATTAACAAGTAATATGTAATGAGTAATAAGATTAAATTTCTAAAATTACAAAAGCAAATACTTATCACTTGTTTCACATTACATTACTTGCTGATTATTAAATTGAATTTAATAGGTCCATAGGTCAATTGACAAATTATAAGTATATCATTTAGTAATTAAAAATGCAAGAAGATACTCTTTAAATATTTTTAAAGAGTATCTTCGATATTGTCAAAAACTATCTTCTATTTTATTTCTACAACTGCTCCAACCGCTTCTAATTTTTCTTTTATTCCTTCAGCTGTTTTTTTGTCTACATGTTCTTTTACTGTATTCGGAGCGCCATCCACTAAGCTTTTAGATTCTTTTAAACCTAAAGCAGTAATAGTTCTTATTTCTTTTATTACTTTAATCTTATTTGGCCCTATTTCTTTTAGCACTACTTCAAAATCAGTCTTCTCTTCTTCTTTGGCTTCGCCTGGTTCAGCTGCACCGCCAGCATTAGCAGGCTGAGCAACCGGCATGGCAGCAGTTACTCCAAATTTTTCCTCTAAAGCCTTAACTAAATCAGCCAATTCTAATACGTTCATTTTCTCTATCTTTTCTATTATTTCCACTGATACGCCCATTTCAGGTTTAGATTGTTTTTCCTCAGTAACTTTTTTAGTAGCTACTTCTTTTTTTTCAGAAACTTCTTTTTTTTCAACCATTTATTTCACCTCCTCTCAATTTCGTATATCGTATATCATATATCGAAAAAACTTTTATTTTATCCTATCTGTCCAGCGTGCAATCACGTATATTATATTTTAGCATAAACACTATGATACTTTAGCTTCTTTTTGTTTTTTTACAGCTTCCAGAGTATAAATCAACCCCCTTAACGGTCCTTGCAAAACAAATACCAAAGAATAAAGCGGAGATTTTATTCCGTTAATTATTTGGGCAATAAGGACATCTTTTGAAGGCAGAGAAGCTATTTCCATAATTTTCTCCGAACTAAAAACTCTTCCGTCTATCAGACCAGATTTGACCTTTAAGTCAATTTTATTTTTTCTAAAATACTCTTTTAGTAATCTAGCCGGGGTAACTCCATCATCACTGCAGAAAGCCATTGCGGTACAACCGATTAGGTCTTTGGTCAAATCTTCTACGTTCAGCTCTTTGCTGGCTTTTTCCAGTAAAGTATTTTTTACTACTTTAAATTCCACTTTCTCCTCTTTTAATTCATTTCTAAGGCTGCTAATCTGAGATACATTCATTCCCTGATAATCGGTTAAAATTACTCCTTTGGATTCTTTTAATTTTGCTATCAAATCCTGGAGTATCTCCTTTTTAGAATCTTTACTTAAAGCCAAAATTGTATCCTCCTTTCTAACTCTGTTAGATATTTTGCTCAATAAAAAACCTTCCCTTAGATCAATCTACAAGGAAGGTGAAACTAGTGTAAGTTTATTCACTTTGTTCTCACCTCGGCAGGAAGATATTTTAATATCCATTAAGTCATCTCTTAATAACTCCTGCTGTCTAAGGTATATTCAAATTTATAAATATATTTTATTTTTATATTTTTACTAATTCTATATTTTTTGTTTTTCTATCCAAGCATCTATTTTTTGTGGATCTATATGCACCCCTGGTCCCATAGTCGATGAAATAGTAATACTGTGCATGTATTTTCCTTTGGCAACTGATGGTTTAGCTTTAATAATAGCATCAACAAAGGTAACAAAATTTTCCAATAACTTCTCTTTATCAAAATTTGTTTTTCCTAAGGGTGCGTGGACTATACCAAATTTATCCGCCCGATACTCTACTTTCCCTGCTTTCACCGCTTCCACAGTATTTTTTATATCAAAAGTAACAGTTCCAACTTTAGGGTTAGGCATTAAACCTCGGGGACCCAATACCTTGCCTAATTTCCCCACTATTTTCATCATATCTGGGGTCGCTATAGTGGCATCAAAATCGGTCCATCCATTTTTTATCTTTTCAGCTAAATCTTCTGCCCCTACAAAGTCAGCCCCAGCTTCTTCTGCCTCTTTTGCTTTCTCTCCCTCGGCAAAAACAACAACTTTCACTTTTTTGCCTGTGCCATGAGGTAAATCTACCGCTCCTCTTACCTGTTCCTCTGAACGACGAGTATCGATACCTAATTTAATCGCAATATCAATAGACTCTTCAAAATTCGCCCAGTGAAGCTTTTTAACTAAATCTAAAGCTTCTTCCGGTTCGCAAAACTTCTCTTTTTGATAATTTTTAATGGCCTCTAAATATTTTTTACCTCTTTTTTTACTCATCTTTTTCCTCCTTGTGGTATTATTGGATTTTATCCTTCCACATAAGTTTACAATTAATTATTATTCTCTATCTCTATTCCCATACTTCTGGCAGTGCCTTCAACTATTTTCATAGCACTTTCTAAATCATTAGCGTTTAAATCAGGCATTTTACGCTTAGCAATCTCTTCAATTTTTGCCCGAGATAACTTTGCAACTTTTTCTTTATTGGGTATCCCTGATCCCTTTTCTATTCCTGCTGCTTCTTTCAATAAAAAGGCAACTGGAGGCTTTTTGCAAATAAAAGTAAAAGACCTATCCTCATATGCATTTATAATTACGGGTATTACAGTTCCAACATCTTGCCTTGTTTTTTCGTTAAAAGCCTTACAAAATTCCATAATGTTTAAACCGTGCTGACCTAAAGCCGGGCCCACAGGTGGTGCAGGGTTAGCATTACCACCTGGTATTTGTAATTTTATTACGGAAACTATTTTCTTTGCCATTAAATTCCTCCTCAATTAGTTATCTGGTTAGTTGGTTACTTGGTTAGCTGGTTAATCGGGAAATTAATCAATTTGGTAATATATTAATAACTAATCAAGTAAATCTTCTTCTAACTAATTAACCAGGTGACTATCTAACTAAATAACTAAATACTATTTACTAACGACTGATTTAATATTTCTCTACGTCACTAAAACCTAACTCAACAGATGTCTCTCGACCAAAAATCAATAGAAAAACTTTCATTTTATTTTTTTCGTAATCTACTTCTTTGACTTTTCCTGTATACCCGGTAAATGGACCAACGATAATTCTAATATCCTCTCCTACTTTGACATCTAATTTAGGTATTTTCTCGCCCTTCCCCATCTGTTTTAATATATTATCTATCTCTGTCTTTTTTAAAGGTACCGGTTTTCCCCCTGAACCTACAAAGCGGGTAACTCCAGGAGCGTTCCTTACTGCTTGCCAGGAATTATTATCTAATATCATTTCTATCACTACATATCCTGGAAATACTTTTTTTTGTACATATTTTCTTTTGCCAGATTTTACCTCTAAGACTTTTTCAGTAGGTATTAATACTTGGAAAATCTGGTTTTCCATTCCCATGGATTTAATTCTTTGTTCTAAATTTATTTTTACTTTGTTTTCGTATCCTGAATAAGTGTGGACTACATACCATTTTTTTTTATTTGAAACCATCGTAACCAATTAACTCTCTTCCTTTTTAGCACAAAATAGAAAATATTTATTATTTATTGTGTATTATTTCATAAACAAAGTTAGTGCTTTAGTAAAAAATATATCGACTAGCCCAATAAAAATGGATGCAAAAATTATAGTAGTAATAACTACTACTGTGCTATTTTTAAGATCTTTTTTGGTAGGCCAGATAACTTTTTTTAATTCAGCCCTAGCTTCTTTTATAAAATTGTTTATTTTATTAAAAATATTTTTTAGTTTCATTTTGTTCCCAATTTAATTTTTATTTTTTTCTATTATAATAAAAAATGGCAGGCCCGGCAGGATTTGAACCTGCAACCCCCGGATTTGGAGTCCAGTGCTCTGCCGTTGGAGCTACGGACCTTAATAATTTTTAAATAAAACTCCTAAGTTAAAATTATTTTATTTCCTTATGTAAGGTATGAGTTTTACAAAATTTACAGTACTTCTTAAGTTCTATTCTTTCTGGAGTATTTTGCTTATTTTTGTATTGATCATAATTTCTATTTTTACACTCATTACAAGCTAAAACTATTCTTTGTCTCATTAAAAATTTCTCCTAATAAAAGATAAAATTGCACAAGCCTAAATTTACCATACTTTATACTCAGTGTCAAGAATTTTCGTATATCGTATTTCGCTAAATCCTTTTATTCAATTTTTTGTAGGGGGCAAATTTATCCGTCCCTCTATCATTCGGGCTCGATTCATCGAGCCCCTACCTATTATTATCATATATCATATATCGTATTTCGTATTTCGTATTTCGTTAGAGAAACAAATTTTAGATATTCATTTAATATCCTTAATCGTTTGCTTCTTTACGATATACTATTCTATTATCTCACTTACCACTCCGGCACTGATGGTGCGTCCTCCTTCTCGGATAGCAAAACGGAGCTGTTTTTCCATGGCGATAGGAGTAATCAGTTCACCGGTAACAGTTATCCTATCCCCGGGCATAACCATCTCTAC
>DASRMF010000078.1:0-7116 GCA_035648055.1 Atribacterota bacterium | reverse complement strand
TAGCTCGAATACCGCTCTGACGGACTGCTTCAGTAATTATATCTAAACTACCGTCGATAAGGTTACTGCTGGCGTGATGGTCAAAAATAGTGGTAGTTCCTTTTTTAACACAATCTAAAAGAGCATAAATAGCACTATTATATATATCTTCTTCATTTAGAGTTTTATCTAGTCTCCACCATAATTTTTCTAAAATCTCTACAAAATTTTTAGGAGGCTGGTCGGTTTTAAGGTCCATACCCCGGGCAAAAGTACTGTAAAGATGCATGTGGGTATTAATCATTCCCGGCATTATTATCTTGCCCTGGACATCTTTATATTCAGCATCGGGATATTTTGAAATTAATTTTTCTGTTTTTCCAATTGCTAAAATTTTCTCTTCCTCGATTACTACTCCACCATTAGAGATAACCCGGGAATCTTTATCAAAAGTAAGAACTGTTCCGTTTCCGATTATCAACATTCTTATTTCCTCCTCTACCCTTCAATCATTTTTTGGGAAATTTCGTTGGCCATTTCCGCCACTTTCTCTTCATCAATATTAACCAACTTTCCATCGCAAACTACAATCTTACCATTAACTATAGTAATATCCACAATTTGAGAATCACCGGAAGTTACCAGAGCAGAAACAGAATCAGACAAACCACCGGCAAATCCTAATCTTTTTGTATTAATTAGAAACATATCTGCCGCTTTTCCTTCTTCAAGACTGCCAATCTCCGGCTGATTAAGGACATCGCGACCGCCATTGGTAGCCATGCTCAGCACCTCTTCGGCAGATATACTGGAGATACCATAAATTAACCGATGCATCAAAAAAGCCGCTTTGAGTTCTGCAATCATATTAGAAGAATCATTGCTGGCACTGCCATCAACTGCTAATCCCACCGGTACTTTCTTTTTTAACATATAAGGGATATTCGCAGCCCCGGAAGCCAGTTTTTGATTAGATACCGGACAATGGGCTACTCCGGTCCCTGTTTCAGCCAATAAGTCTATCTCATTTTCGGTCAGATGAACACAATGGGCAAACCAGACATCATCACCCAGCCAGCCGACTTTTTCCATATACTTCAGTGGCCGCAGGCAAAAAGTTTTCTGACAAAATCCATCTTCATCTTTGGTCTCTGCCAGATGAGTATGACTCTCCACTTTATAATTCCGGGCTAATTTAATCGACTCTCTTAAAAGGTTCTCAGTAACGGAAAATGGTGAACAAGGGGATAAAACCACTCTTTGCATGGCAAAAGGCTGGTAATCATGAAATTTTTCGATAACCCGCTGAGAATCAGACAAAATCTCTTCTTCTGTCTGCACTACTTCATCAGGAGGCAACCCCCCATCTTTTTCACTTAAAGACATAGAGCCTCTACTTCCATGAAATCGGATGCCAATTTCTTGAGCTGCCCTGAATTCTTCATCTACCAGTTCCTTTGGCTGACCCTTGGGGAACACGTAGAACTGGTCAACTGCGGTGGTGCAACCGGTCTTTAAAAGTTCTCCCATAGCTACCAGGCTGCTGTAATAAACCGCCTGTGGGGTCAAGCGAGCCCAGATAGGATAAAGGTATTTGAGCCAATTAAACAGCTCTACATTTTGTACTTGAGGGATATTTCTGGTTAAGGTTTGATAAAAATGGTGGTGGGTATTAATCAGACCGGGATAAAGGAAATAATCAGAACCGTCAATTATCTCCTCAGCCGGAAATTTTATATCACGGGTAATTTTACTTATTATATTATCTTTAATCAAAAGACTGTAACCTTTTAATCTGGTTCTTTCTCTGTCCATAGTTACAATCTCTTTTACATTCTTAATTAAGATAGAAGACATTTTAAAAATCTCCTTTCAGAGGGGTCAGGTCTCAACATTTGACATAACTCTCGCCCAAATAAAATAACCGAAATGTTATGTCAAATGTTGAGACCTGACCCCTTATTTTGCTACACTTTCAATTGCCTCAATAATCTGTTCATAACCGGTACATCGACAGAGATTACCCTCTAGGGAAGTTTTAATCTCTTCCCGGCTGGGATGAGAATTATGTATAAGCAAGGCTTTGGCGGACATCAACATCCCCGGGGTACAAAAACCGCATTGTATGGCATGATGGTCGATAAAGGCTTGTTGTAAAGGATCAAGTTTCCCATCTGTTTCCAGCCCTTCGATAGTCAATACTTCACTCCCTCCAATCTGTCCGGTAAGAATCAGACAGGAAGAAACCGCCTTTCCATCAAGGATAACCGTGCAGGCCCCGCATTCTCCAACACTACATCCTTCTTTAGTCCCGGTTAATTTTAATTGCTCCCTTAAAGTATCAAGTAAACGCTCTTTAGGACCCACCTTTAAGTTTACTTCCTCACCGTTAACAATGAAAGTTACCGAAATTTTATTCATTGGTCTTTGCCTCCTTGATAATCTTTTTCAGTGCCCTCTTAATCAGGACAGCGATAGTCGGTTTTTTGTAGGGAGTAGACCATCTTTCTCCGGTAATGGAGACCATCTCCTTGCTGGTTATTTTACCAATCTCCTCTACATCGATTTCAAATATAGATTTACCATCGATAGCTTTTTCAGTCTCCGGAAGGGATTGAGGATAAGGGGTGGCAGACCCGGGGACAACTCTGGTATCATGAAAAACACCTTCTTCGTCTATTTTGGTAACCAGAGCAAGGCTTAGTCTGGCAATAGACAGAGCTTTTCTCCGGCCGATTTTTTGAAAATCAGTATAATAATTATCACCAAGCAGGGGAATTTTTATTTTGGTCAATAATTCATTAGCTTGTATTTTAGTTTTATAAGGACCGGCTAAAAATTCTTCCAGGGACAATACTCTTTTGTCTTTCCCGGAAGTTAATTCTACTTCAGCCTTTAAGGCGATTAGAGGGGGCAAAAGGTCTGCTGCCGGTGAGGCATTCACAATATTACCTCCGATAGTGCCACGGTTACGAATCTGGGTTGAACCAATAGTGTAAGCTGCTTCCACTAATACAGGAAAATTATTTTTGATGAGCGGCTCATTAATCAAGCGGGAATGGGTCACCAGTGGCGCTATTTCTATAAAGTTATTAATTAAATTAATAATTTTTAATTCCGGGATGTTGCTTATGTCTAACAGGTAATCAAAGTCTGGTAAGCGCGGGCTCTCTTTATAAAGATTAACCAACAAATCTGTCCCTCCGGCTAATATATGAACTTTAGTAAATTTTTCTAAGTAATTTAGGGCCTCTTCTATTTTTTGGGTGGTTAAAAATTCGTAGGATATCATTTCTTTGTTCCCCTTTTACTTAAAGAATATCCCAGTAAGACCCGTTCCAAATTAAGGGGTAAATGTCTGATTCTTTTTCCGGTTGCCTGAGCTGCTGCATTGGCAATCGCCGCTGCGCCCAGTTCTAAAGTTGGCTCACCGATAGATTTAGCTCCATAAGGACCATGAGGGTCGGGATTTTCAACAATAACCGGGCTAATTTCCGGCATATCTTTTATTGTAGGAATCAAATATTCATCAAAGTTAGTATTTTTTATGTAGCCATTCGCGGTTTCTACTTCTTCCATGATACCATAACCCAGGCCCATCATTACCCCACCGTAGATCTGCCCTTTAAGGCAGGCGGGATTAATGGCTCTACCTACGTCATGGGCGGCAGTCATCTTTAAAACTTCTATCTGCCCGGTAGCTGTATCAACTTCCACTTCAGCTATCTGGCAGCCATACACATAGGTAAAATATGGTCTGCCCTGACCAATTTCTTCGTCCCAGGAAATATCGGGGGCTTTGTACCAACCGTAAGCAGATAAAAATATCCCCTCCTGGTTAGCTAAATTTATGGCCTCATCAAAAGAAATAATCTTTCGATTTTTATTTTTTTCATATATATTCTCATTTTTAAAATTCAAATTATCTATTCTAATTTTAAATTCAGCTGCAACTATTTCAGCAAGGGTTTCTTTTAATTGATGAGCCGCATTTTTCACTGCGTTGCCGCCTAATATGGTGCTGCGAGAGGCAACAGTCGCTCCACTCTCAGGAGAAACTGAAGTATCAACCTCCATATAACTAATCCTTTTAATATCCACTCCCAATTCTTCAGCAGCTATCTGGGTAAGAACAGTCTTTAAGCCTTCACCATTTTCAGCCAATCCACAGGAGATTAAGATGCTCCCGTCACGTTGAATAGCAACTATGGCTCCGGCAGCATCGGTTGCCTCAGCTCCCAGGCTGCAGCCTCGAAAACTGACAGCCATACCGATTCCTCTTTTTTTATCTCCTGATTGGGGTTTACTGTATTCTCTGTATTTCTCTCTATAATTACTGACTTCAACAGCTTTGTTAATTACTTCTTCCAGACTCACTTGGTGATTATCCAATTTCTGTCCACTGGCAGTAATAGAATTATTGTGATATATATTTTTCAAGCGCAGTTCCATGGGGGTCATATTTAGTTCTTCGGCCAGTTCATCCATTAATGATTCCTGGGCAAAGATAATCTGTGGTGAACCATAACCTCTCATTGCGCCGGTATACACATTATTGGTGTAATATGCGTAAGTATCTGTTTTCACATTAGGCAATTCGTAAGGACCGGTTGCCTGAACAACCGAACGCCAGGTAACAAAGGGGGTCTGGCAGGCATAAGCTCCGCTATCGGCTAAACACTTAATTTCCATTGCTACCAGCTTACCTTCTTTGGTAGCGCCCACTTTATATTTCATTTTATAAGGATGACGTTTATAACTTTCGAGAATTGATTCATCTCTGGTATTAACCATCTTGATTGGTTGGTTGGTTTTTAAAGCCAGGATGGAAGCCCGGGCGGCCATGGAAGACATAACTTCATCTTTGCCTCCGAATGATCCACCCATATGATTCTGAATTATTCTCACTTTGTTTAAAGATACCTTGAGTACGCTGGCTACGGCATTTCGGCAGGAAAAAGGATTCTGAATTGAACCATAGATGGTTACTAAAGTGTTATGTTCATGGGGCACTGCGGTGAGTGACTCGGGTTCAATATAACCGTGTTCTACAAATTGTGTGGAATATTCTCTTTCCAAGATTATCTCTGCCTGGGCGAAACCTTTTTCTGTATCCCCTTTTCTCAATCGATGATGAACTACCTGATTATTTTCTAACTCTGAATGGATTAAGGGAGCATCTTTTTTCTCGGCTTCTTCCGGGTCAAAAATACCCGGTAGTTCCTCATACTCTACTTCAATTAACTCCAAGGCTTTTGCAGCTGCTTCTTTGGTTTCAGCGGCAGCTGCAGCAATTCCATCACCAATATATAAAACCTCTTTGCGGGCTAAAACCTGCTGATTTTGAATGATTACTCCAAATTCATTATTGGGGACATCCTCTGCCGTTATAACCGCTTTCACACCCGGATAGACCAGAGCTTTTTCGATGTTTATTTTCACGATTCGAGCATGGGGATATTTACTTCGCAAAACTTTACCATAAAGCATATTGGGGAAGAATAAATCAGCAGCAAATTTAGCTTTTCCGGTAACTTTTTCGTAGGCATCGACTCGTTTTATCGATTTATTAACCTCGCTAAATTTCATTCTTTTCATCTCCCCTGTCACACTCTAATATTTTTATACTATTTTAGCAAGCCGGTCATTTGGTTAAATTTCTTAATAAGCTCGTCTATTTTCCCTACTTGCCGGTGAATACCGCCCCAGTAATTCTCATAATCATACCATTGGGCATCTAACTCCTCTATGTCTTTACCCTGTTGTTCTACCCAGGTAAAGTATTTGAGATTATGGATACGTTTTTTATCATAATAGGTTAATTCTTGCATATAATCGGTGGTAAGAGCTTGTAGGTTACGATGATAATCAATGGCGGCATCGGTTTCATTATAGGGGCCAAATTCTTCTTCTAATTCTTTTAATCGAGAGCCATACATTTCCATAGAATCGGTAAAGACAGTTAAGACTATATCCTTTTCGGTTAATTCATAATATTTAGCAAACTTGATAGCCATGATCATATTGGCTGCGCTGGAAATTCCCATTAGTGGTAATTTTTCAATTATCTCTGCAGGAACACCCTTTTTACTTAAATATTTCTGGCCAATAGGTTCATTAAATAAACGAATTATTCCCATACTATTACTATCATCTACGTCAATAATCATATCAGTATTTTTCACATTATGAATCCAGGGAACGTGTTTATCTCCTATACCCTCAATACGGTGAGCACCAAAACCATTAGCCAGAAGCGTAGGACATTGTAAGGCTTCTCCGGCAGCTATCTTGCTGGTAGGAAACTTTTCTTTCATATAATCTCCACAACCTAGGGTACCAGCGGAACCGGTTGTCAGAACTACTCCTGCATAATGATCTTTTGAACTCATCATTTGGGATAAAACCTCTTCCATGGCATGACCGGTAACATCGTAATGCCAGAGGTGATTACCAAATTCATCAAATTGATTAAATACTACTACATTATCTCTGGTCTTTTTTAATTCCCAGGATTTATCAAAAATCTCTTTTACATTACTCTCTGTCCCCGGAGTAGCAATTACTTCTCCGGCTACTTTAGCCAACCAATCGAAACGTTCTCTACTCATCCCTTCCGGGAGGATGGCAATCGATTCACAGGAAAGCAGGTCAGCATTATAAGCGCCGCCTCGACAGTAATTACCGGTAGAAGGCCAAACTGCCTTTTGAGAAGTAGGGTCAAACTGTCCGGTAACCAATCTGGGGACCAGACAGCCATAAGTAGCTCCGACTTTATGAGCGCCGGTAGGAAACCATTTGCCCACTAAAGCGAATATTCTGGCTTTTACTCCGGTTAATTCAGGGGGCAATTCTAAAAAATTAACTCCTCCGAATTGGCCACCCTTTTTCACCGGTTCATTCTTCCAGGTAATCCGGAAAAGATTGTTAGAATTAATATCCCATAATCCTATATCTTTTAAGTTATCTTTGATTTTATCGGGAATAAGTTCTGGATTTCTCATCTGTTCAAAAGTGGGAATAACAATATTTTTTTCTCTGGCTCTTTTTATAGTCCTTTCTAATTGTTCTTCATTAATAGTCAAATCAATCATTTTATTTTTCTCCTTTATATTAAAAATTCAACAAAAGTATCTA
>DASRMF010000077.1:0-13608 GCA_035648055.1 Atribacterota bacterium | reverse complement strand
AGGTATAGCAAACTCTATTCCTTTAAGATGGGATAAAGATTTTAATGAATTACCTGATGAAGGGTTTGATTGGGCTTTAGAAAAAGCAATAAATGATTATAATAATAATGTTAAACCAAATCTATTAGTTGGACTACAAATATCTGTAAATAAAGATTATCAAGGACAAGGATTAAGTACTTTATTACTCAAAAGCATGAAAGAAATTGCTAAACAAAATAATTTTAAGTATACTGCGATTCCCATACGTCCAACATTAAAATCTAATTATCCGTTAATTTCTATTAATGATTATATAACATGGAAAAGAGTTGATAATTTACCATTTGATCCTTGGTTAAGGGTGCATATGAGAAATGGATGCAAAATTCTTAGAGTATGTAAAAAATCTATGAAAATTGAAGGAACAGTACAAGAATGGGAAAGTTGGACAAATAAAAAATATCCTGGTGATGGTGATTATATTGTAGCTGGAGCGTTAACTCCAATATCAATCGATACTAAAAAAAATATTGGAGAATATATCGAACCAAATGTTTGGATTTTATATAAGACCTAAAAACTACTACAGCTAATAAAGAGTACAGGGTTCCGCAATATTAATATTGTCATTCAAACAGAAGTTATAAAAATCGTCTTAGTAGGGAAACCAAGTAACAGCTGTATTTATTACTTTACTGAAAAACTAGCTGATTTAATTTAATGCCTTAAAGTTCTTTAGTAATAAAATTGTTAAGTTTTTATTTATATACATTTTAAAGATTATAGTTTTTGAAGATTACCTCTAATATTGAAGAATCAACTGATTTAATTTAATATTATCTATCAATATATTTTCTTTAAAAGTTCCAAACCTTTCCAATAGGGGGAGCTTGCGAATTCCAGCCCTTTGGCATTTGCTGAAGGGCTTTTTTTGTTTTTATAAATTATTTTTCAGAAAATAATAATTTTTAGTCTAAAGAATGGAATAATTATTAAAATAGTATATATGTTTTTCTAGTTTTAAAGGAATAATTTTATGTCAGAGAAGACAAGTATGTTTTAAAATAGTAAAAATACTGAATTGAAATTTTTCTTAGCTGGTACATATTGTATAATAAAGAATAATATTCTTTAAACTTTAAGCCAATTTATCATCATTCTATAGGAAAGACCACATGCATAACCAATTTTTTAAGCTAAATTATAAAAGCTACTCAAAATTAGTATAGTTAACAATTATAAAACTATGGTGCAAAATCTGATTGCACAAAATATTTTATTTGATTTCTGTCTTTGTTTGGTGTTAAATTATTGTCATTATTGATTTAAGCATTAGGAGGAAGACTTTTTATCATGGCCTTTGCATTATTAAAAACCTTTTTAGTATTAACTGTTGGTACATTCAGTGGGTATCTCTGTCAGAAATTAATTGACAAAAATCATTGGATTACCCCTGAATCAAAAAAAGAAATAAGTATTTTTCTACAGAAACTGGGAATGCTTTGGTTTGTTTCCGTTACTTATATCGGGAGCTTATGGATTTTTAAGATAGAAAGTATTACAAAAATCATTAGTATGCCTTTTGTAGGAGCAGTTTCTATCATCACAGGTGGCTTTTTTGCTGTTATGATTGCAAAATATTATCATTATAACCGTATAGACATTGGCTCAATGTTCAGTTGTGGATACTTTGTGAATAATGTAACTTTGGGTGGGATGATTTGTTTTTTTTATTTAGGTGAAGAAGGATATGCTTTAGTGCCCCTTTTTACTTTTCTTATACGTTTGTTATACTATGGTTTGGGATATCCTATAGCCCATATGTATGCTGAGGATTTTGTTGAACAAAAAGAGACTACAAAAAAAATAATAGAAGTGATTAAGGATCCTTTTTTTTATATAGGAGTAGGTTCTGTTCTGGTTGGTATTTCCCTGAACCTAAGTTCTTTAAAGCGTCCGGAAATTTATACAATAATTAACGAAATTCTCATTCCACTAACGACTTTTGTTTTGCTTTTTTCGGTTGGTCTTACTTTTAAATTTAGTCGTGTTTCCAAATATCTCAAAGAATGTTTTATTATATCTCTTGTAAAATTTATAGTAGTGCCCGCAACCATATTACTGATTGCACTATTACTTGATTATCAATCCATCAGTCAGGGTTTACCCTTAAAGGTTTCTTTAATACTGTCTGCCATGCCAGTTGCCTTTAATTCTGTTATTGCTGCTAATATTTATAACTTAAATGTTGACTTGGTCAATTCCTGCTGGATTTTTACTACATTCGCGGTCTTACTTATTTTACCATTGTTAATCTTTGCCATAAATTTGTTCTAATATAAGTACAGGTTAAGTATGCTTGCAATTATTTTTACAAATAATCGTTTATATATGGGTAAGCCAAGGGGTTCTTCTTGTATCGGGAAGGATTCCTTTTTAGTTTTAAAGTACCCGAAGATAAATCAGTTTTAGTTAGAGATTTTATAATTGATAAAGGAATAGAGTTTGGGGAAACAAAAGATAAGTTTGCAGAATAGAAAAAAATGAAATAAAATACGGTTATACGATTAAATAAAATTTTCCCAAAGAGAATATTTATTATGAAAAAATTACTCTTTTTATTTTTAAGATTAATTTTTCTGGGAATAACTCTATGCACTTTTATTTATACGCCTGTACTAGCCCAGACTCAGGAAATTAAACCTATAGATCAGGAAATAACCATTACCGATCTGGTGATAAAAGAAGACCAGGAAGCCCTGAAGGTAGATATGGTATTTCCCCTGGTTCAGGGTATGAAAGATAAACAAGTAGAAGAAAAGATAAATCAAATCATCCAATAAAATGTCCATAATTTTAAAGAAATGTTGCAAACTGAATCGGAAAAATATTTACAAGGGGCTAAGAAGGAAGGATGGGAGATAAGAAAATATATTGCTACGACGTATTATATAGTACATTATCAAAAGGATGATTTATTGAGTCTTTCGGTTTTCTATTATTCCTATACCTTGGGAGCACACGGACATACCTTACAACGTGCCTACAATTTTAATCTGGAAAATGGGAAGGAGATTCTTCTTAGCGATATCTTAAAAGAGAAAAAAGATGATGTAGATATTATTAATCAAGAAATAAAAAGACAGATAAATTTAAACCCGCAGGAATATTTTACTGAGTGGGCAGTATTCCAGTCAATTAGTCAAGAACAGCCCTTTTATCTCATTGAAGACGGGATGGTAATTTATTTTGGATTATACGAGATAGCACCCTATGCTTCAGGGATAAGATATTTCGAGATTCCCTATTCCTTTAAGTTCTTTATATAATTTATGTTCATTCTCTTACGTAAATTATAGTGGAGCAGAATACAAGAAAATTAAAGAGGCGTTTAAAAGAATTAAAAGTACTTCTATTAAATCTAAAGAAATTTTCTATAGTAAAGACAATAAACAAACAATAAAAATGCTTGAGGTTGATTTAGAAGAAAAGAGGAGAGAAATAATAAAAAAGTGGATTGATTCCAGAAAGATGAAAGATATAAAAAGCAAGCAAAGAATATTATTAGAAAGAGAAGATGCTGGGGAATATTAAAAATTTTTGAAAGTAAATAATATCAATAATATTTATACACTAGTTTATCTTGTGAACTCAATATGAGGAGAATAAGATGGAAGACGAGGATAAGACAAAGACAGAATTAATCAAAGAACTGAAAATTTTTAGAGAAGAACGAGGGGAAATACTACTAAATAGCATTACCGAAAATAAGCAAGTAGAAGAAAAACTAAAAAATTTAGAAGGGCTTTTTAAAATAGTATTCGATTATGCACCCGATGCTTGTTATATTAATGATTTAAAGGGTAATTTTATTGATGGAAATATGGCAACCGAAAGAGTAACCGGTTATAGAAAAGGAGAATTAATCGGAAAGAATTTTTTGAATTTAAAATTATTTGCCCTTGCTGACATACCCAAAGCAGCCAAAACATTACTAAAAAATATAATGGGAAAACCAACAGGACCAGATGAATTCATATTAAATCGAAAAGATAAAAGTACAGTGACAGTTAATATCTCCACTTATCCGGTAAAGATGAAAGGAAAAACCATAGTATTGGGTATAGCAGGGGATATCACTAAATACAAACAGATGCAAAAGGAGATAAGAATATACCAAGAGTACCTTGAAGAATTAGTGAATGGACGTACCTTAAAATTAAAAAGGGCGAACGAACAACTTCAAAAAGATATTGCTATGCACAAACAAGATAAAGAGAGCATACAGAAGAGTCAGCAAGAATTTGCCAGTCTATTTAATAAAAGTCCCGAGGCCATAGCCTATACAGATGAGAAAGGCACTATATTAAAAATAAACCCCCGTTTTAGCGAACTTTTTGGATATACTTCAAAGGAGATAGAGGGCAAGAATATTGATGAAGGTATAATTAACCCTGCGAATAAGATGGAGGAAGAAATAATTCTAACAAAAGAATTATTGAATCATCGTACTAATATTAATTTCGAAACTATCAGAAAGAAAAAAGATGGCACTTTATTTCCAGTCTATTTATCCGTTTCGAATATCGTAATTGATGAGAAGGAAGAAAGGTGGATACGAATTTATGTTGATGTTAGTGAAAAAAAGCATATGGAAGAACAACTAATAAAACTCACACGCGTTGATTCATTAACCGGTTGTTATAATCGGAGATATGCTCTGGAGCTATTTGATAGGCATCTTAAATTATCCCAGCGTAATAAATCTTCCATATTATTAGCTTTTCTAGATATAGATGGCTTTAAAACAATAAATGATACCTTTGGCCACGATGAAGGAGACAAGGTCTTAAAAGAAGTATCCGGCTTGTTAAAGCGTACTCTAAGAGAAGTTGATATCATCTGTCGAATGGGGGGGGATGAATTTCTATTGATATTCCCGGATAGTTCTTCAAAAGAAGTTTTCCTAATAATAAACCGTCTGAAAAAGAATTTTTCTCAACTAAATAAGACCATAAAAAGGGATTATAGTATAAAATTTAGCATAGGATTCTCAGAATATCTACCCGATAAACCAAAAACAATAGAAGAACTGATACGTATTGCCGACCAGAGGATGTATGAAGAGAAAAAGAAGAACAAAGAGTAATAGGTTAATATTTATAGTAGAGTCTTAGCTTATCATAAACTAATTTTATAATTCTATAAAAAATATTTTACATATAGGTAAGTCTACGCTTTTTTATCATATTTTTTAACCCTAATTACATCATCGATATATTAAAGATATTTGGCAAAGATATTGAATATATATTAATGTATGTTTAAAGCAATAGTAATACAGGTATAAGAACGTGAGAAAGCCTAAAATGTTAGTGAATTATTGCAGGAAAAGCACAGAGAATTAAAAAGAAGAAGGAACCATAGAACTCCAGGGGAAAAGCCTAATAAAATATACCGATAAAAATGGTTATGAATTAGTAAAAGTATTTAAGGATAATAGGATAAGCGGAGCAAGTGAATTAGAAAATAGACCGGAATTGGCATAACTATTTAGTTATACAGAAAAGAATAAAGAGATTGAGGGAGTCTTAATTTTCAAGTTAGATAGATTGGCCAGGGATCTTTATATATAAGAGAATTTGATAAAAAATTAATAATAGATGAAAAACAAGCAGAAATAATTAGAATGATCTTTAAAATAAAACTACAAGTATTTATGGGGGGGGGATGATTTAAAATGAGTATTATGATAAAAACTAAAATAGTATGTACTATTGGGCCAGCCAGCAATTCTTATGAAAAAATAGAAAAGCTGATTCAGGAGGGTATGGATGTCGCCCGTTTAAATTTTTCTCATGGAAGCCATAAAGAACACCATCAAGTTATTGAAAATATTCGCCGGGCTTCTTTGAAGACCAATGAATCTGTGGCCATCCTTCAGGATCTAGGAGGGCCAAAGATAAGAATTGGGAAGATTAAGAAAGAGCCCATTTTCTTAATAGAAGGTTCATCTTTTATTCTTACTAACCGCGAGGTTCCCGGGGACGAACAGGAAGTATCTGTTACCTTTCCTTCTTTGCCTCAGAAGGTGAAGAAAGGTGACTGTATCTTTTTAGCTGACGGAACCTTAGAGCTTAAAGTGAAAGAGGTTATTTCTACAGACATTATCTGCCTAGTAGTGAGGGGTGGGAAATTGAGCTCTCATAAGGGAGTGAACATCCCAAACATATCTATGGATATCCCATCTTTAACTGAAAAAGATTATCAGGATATTCTTTTTGGAATAGAAAATAAAGTTGATTTTATCGGTCTTTCTTTTACCAGAAACGCTGAGGATGTCTTAAGAGCAAGAAAAATTTTGAAGGAAAACGGTGCAGAAGATATCTCCTTGATTGCCAAGATTGAAAAGAGAGAAGCGATAGATAATTTAAAAGAAATAATCGAAGTTTCTGATGGGATAATGATAGCTCGGGGTGACCTGGGAGTAGAAATACCTTTAGAAAATGTTCCCCTGGTTCAGAAGGATATTATAAAAAGATGTAATTTTGTGGGGAAGCCGGTAATTACCGCAACCCAGATGTTAATGTCGATGGTGAGCAGTCCTCGCCCTACACGTGCAGAGGTTACCGATGTAGCCAATGCCATTCTGGATGGGACTGATGCTATTATGTTGTCTGAGGAGACTGCAATAGGCAATTATCCCGTAGAGGCAGTGGAAACGATGAATAGAATAGCCCTAAGAGTAGAAAAGGCCATAGATTATAAAAAAATATTGAGTGAGAGGTCGCTTTCGGTTAAACCCACCAATCCGGATGCGATAAGTCACGCCACCTGTCAGGTAGCCATGGATTTAAAAGTAAAGGCCATCGTCACCTTTACTCTTTCCGGGAGTACAGCCCGTATGGTATCCCGATATCGTCCCTCTGTTCCTATTATCGCAGCCAGTACCCACGATTCCACAGTTAGAAAACTTGCTCTTAGTTGGGGAGTTTATCCTTATAAATCTGATGAATTGGAAAATACCGATGATATGATTGAAAAATCAAAGAAAATTGCCTTAAAAACCGGATTAGCCAACCCAGGAGATAAGATTGTGATTACTGCGGGAATTCCTTTTAAAGTTCCCGGCACCACTAATTTACTAAAAGTAGAAATATTATGATTAATACAGGGGATGATTCTTTGTATCATTTATAGCCGTAGGACAGGCAAAAATAATATTTTTTTAAAGGTTGCCGCCTTAGGTGGCGGTAATTTAATAAATTTAATTTAATAGGAGGAAATAGTAGTGAAAGATAAAATTAAAATTGGGATTATTATCTGTGACCGTTACCATACCTGTGCCGGAGGTAAATGCCTTAGAGCTCTCCGTAATAGGGAAGGTGCATTTAGCATTTATGGTAAAGATGATGAACTGGAATTAGTTGGATATACTACTTGTAACGGCTGCCCTGGGGGAAACATTGAATATGCTCCCGAGGAAATGATTAAAAACGGAGCTCAAGTGATTCATCTGGCTACCGGATTGGTTGTCGGTTATCCTCCCTGTCCCCGTATAACCTATTTTTGTGATTTTATCAAGGCAAGATACGGAATAAAAGTAGTGATTGGTACACATCCGATTCCTCAGAAATATTATGATGTGCATAAGATGTTGGGGACATGGGATTCTCCAAAATGGGAAGAAATAATTCAACCAACATTAGCTGATGAGAAAATTCGTTTATCTTATAACTAACAGGTGTTAGGTAAATATTAAAAAAATTTGTAAATCAAAGAACAAAATCTTTTTAACTTAACATAAATAACAATTTCAAAATTGTTTTAAAATTATTTACAATATGCTGTGTTGTGTATACTTCGCTTTTAAACATTTTTTAGCTTTTTGGGAAATAGCACTATTATGAGATAAAGATAGAAAGGAGTTAAAGGAAAATGGAAAAGACGGGATATATTATTTTAATTATTGTCGCTATAGTCTGGATTATCGCCTGGATAGTCGGTATGTTTGAGAATATTTGGCTGGGTATAATCGGCTTGGTAACTATAGTTGGTTTGGGGATCTTATTTATTAAAGCTTTTACCGATAGATTAGCCAGCAAAAAGGATGATAAATATTCAAGGGATGTCAAGAAATAAGGAGGAAAATAAAAAATGTTATTGACTACTCAGGATAATTTTTCCGAATACGAAATTGTGGAAACTTTAGAAATTGTTCGAGGCAATACTGTTCGGGCACGACATGTCGGGAAAGATATATTAGCTAGTTTTCGCAATATAGTTGGTGGCGAGATTGAGGAATATACCAAATTACTGGCAGAATCCCGGGAGCAATCTATCGACCGGATGATTTTTGCAGCAAAAATGATGGGCGCAGATGGGATAGTTTGTATTCGTTTTACTACCTCATCAATTATGCAAGCTCAGAGATGTTTGTATATGGCACCGCGGTTAAACTAAAGAAAAAGAAATAGGTGATAAAAGATTAATTCATTACCTAAAAGTAAGCAAAATTTACCTTATGTCTCACCAGGTTTTTTTGATTTGCAGGTCAATGGCTATAAAGGGAGCGATTATAGTTTAGAAGATTTTTCTGAAGAACATATAAGAAATATTATTACTAATCTTGCTGCTTCCGGAACTACCCAACATATCCCCACTATTGTTTCCTCTCCCCAGGAAAGAATATTGAAAAATTTGGAAATAATTTCCAAAGCAATAAATACCTCTACCTTCCTCGGTAATAAAAGTGTTTGCTCGAGCCAAAGGCTTAGAAAGGCTAATATTAACCAGCGATGTTGCTTTAGCAGGAGGATTAAACCCAGGTATTTATCAATGGGGGAGTATGGAAGTAGAAGTATTTAAAGATGGCCATCTTGGCCTTGCTGGTATCGGTATCCTTGCTGGGGCTGGTCATCTTTTAGATTGGGATATTGCTCATTTTATCAAATTCACGGGAAATAATTTTGCTAATACCATCCCTTTATGTACCATTAACCCGGCAAAAATTATAAAAATGCCCCACAACTATGGTAAATTAGAAGCGGGAGCGCCTGCCAACCTTACCCTATTTCATTATCAAACTGGTGAAGATAGTCTGCGAATTATCCATACTTTACGTAAGGGGAGCGTTGTCTTTTAGAAACTAATGAAAACCTGCCAGAGAATTTTCCCCTAGCAGGTTTTCATTTAATTTTTATCTATTAATATATATAATTAGGGTCTTTTATAGTTCCTCCACTTTCCTGAGCACTACTGGCAATACTATCATATTCTTTCTGGCTTAAAAATTTTACCTCATAAGAAAACCCGTTTTTGTCAAGCTGCCCATCAAATGAACGAAGGTGATTTCGAGAACCTTTTAATAAGTTTAAATAGACTATCTTGATATCATCATTGTCTGTTTTGCTTAAAAGTTCTTTAAGATCATAAATATCTAATTCTTCAACTAAAGCACCGAGTTTAAGAGCTTGTTCAAGAGATTCACTACCCTAGGCAATCAGTTCATTATAAATCCCTTGAAGTTTTTCACTTTCAAAGACGCCTATAATATCTTCTCCTACAGGATCTTTAAGGTCATAACGGTCTAACAATGTCTTTATTGCCTCTATGTGAGTCTTTTCGCTTTGAGCAATATTATAGAAAGTCTTTAAATTCCATTTTTCGTAAAGGTTTAAATAGACATCCCGGGCCAATTTTTCTTCTTCTCTCATCAAGAGAAGCCCTTCTTTTTCGGTTTCATCTAAATTATTTTTATCAATAGTGGCAATTACTTCATTGATACCTCCGTTGAAACTTGTATCAGGAGTTTGAGCTAAAGCTCCCATACTCCCTACAAGTAATATCGAAAGAACAATTAAAAAAAGTTTTTTGATTTTAGTCATTTTATTTTCCTCCTATTTTTTAATACGCACACCGCAAATCTTTTCTTTCATTATAGAGATATAAAAAAAATAAGTAAAATTTATCAGTAAATATATTATAAAAAAATATATTAAAAAAAAGAGGATTTTCTAAACCTCGCGTTGAATTAATATATATAATCTTAAAAAACTTTCAAGGAGAATAAAAGAATGAAAAAAGAATGTAGAATGATATTTTTAATAATGGGTGTACTCATTATCTTTCTTGTTCTTGCTTTTTCGGCTATAGCAGCAGAATTTAACGCTGATTTGAAGATTAAGCAGCCGGATAAGGAATATGAATTTAAATATTATGCTCAAGGTAGTCTCTATCGCCTGGAGAAATTGACCGGCGAGGACCGTATTTTGGTTATTGCTGACCGCAAATTGGATATTACCTGGATGTTAAATCCGGAAGATAAAACTTACTTAGAGCTGAAAGGTATAGATGCCGCATTTTTTAACCCGATACGTGGTTGGGAAGCAGCAAAAGAGGGCACCAAGGAAGAGCAGATAGGCACTGAGACTATTCAGAGCTATTTATGTGAAAAATATACCTATACCCCTCCGGGGGGAACAGAACCAGGGATGGAAGGGTGGTATTCATCTGAATTAGAAACTTTTATACGAATGATAGCTCATTACGGAGGAGAATATGAGGACGGAATTTTTGAGATAATTAACATTCAAGAATCACCTCAGGATGATTCCCTCTTTAAAGTTCCAGGAGATTATCAGAAAGAAAAATCTCCTGCAGAAAAAGCTCAGGAAAAAGAAGCCGCTCGGCCGGTGCTTACCGGGGCAGAGGAGACTGTTTCACCTGCCGGAAGATACATGGGACCCGGAGGAGCTTTGAAGGTGAAAGTGGATCCGAATAAATCTGCACGGGTAGTCATTGAAAACCAGGCGAAAGAAAAATCAACATTTAAAATTACTCCTTTCAGAGAAGGCTTGCCAATAGAGGATGAAATCGTTCATTCTGATTTAATAAGGCAAAGAGAAAAGAAAGAGGATTTTTTTGGGATGCAGCTGAAACTGGATGAGATTTTAGTAGAAGTAGAAGAAGGCCTGGTAACTGTTCTGGTTACCAAAGAATATTCTTCCTTTGATGAAGTAGAGCGGAAAGAATATTTCTTAATGGAGGAAAGCGGGCAGGGATTATTTGCTCGGGAAAATCGTAAATTTGTGCTTACGCTAACCGGAGACAGTCAGGGGGCAGAAAGCTCGCCGGTGAAAGTTAAATTTTATAAAGGAGAATATGACGATCTTTTAAATGAAGAGGATTTAAATTTACCTAATGGGCAAATAAAGAAATGGGAATTTAATCCCGGAGAAATTAAAACCCTTGAAGTTTTAGTAGGAGAACTAGGGGGAGTAAAGTTACTATCAGAAAACTATTCGGCGGTTAGCAAAAAAACTCTCAGGATATTAAGTAAGGATGAAATAGAAGAATTAGTTCAGGATTTGATACATAATGAATTACATAAAGTGAAGGTTTTGCTTGATTCCGGAGTAGATGTAAACATAAATATTTCCTCTACTGATTCCCTCTTAATAGGAGCCTGTAGATACAGTAACAGCGAAATGATTAAATTATTATTAACCTATAATCCCGATATATATTATCAGGATCAGTATGGCAATAATGCCCTAACACTTGCAGTTGCGAACTTTGATAATTATAAAGGAATGATTCCTCTTCTACTGGAAGCAGGAGCAGACCCTAATTCTAAAGTAGGCAGTTCGGGGCAGATAAATTTCACTGCCTTAGGGAAGATTACCAGTCAGGCTTTAATCAGCAAAAACGAAGAAGATTATCGGATAATTGAAATGTTTCTTTCTCACGGAGCAAATGCCAATCTCGCTCCAAAGACAGGAACTACTCCTTTAATGCAGGCCGCCTATAAAGGAGATGTGCGGTTAGTGAAATTATTTTTAGAGTATAGAGCTGATCCTAATTTAAAAGATAAGCAGGGTAAGACTGCTCTGGATATGGCTAAAAAGAAAAATCATCAGGAAGTAATTGATTTATTACAGTAAAGCGAAAACCTGACAGGAGATACTCATTTGACATACTTCTAGAAGGTTTTTAAAAAATTTAGTTATTTAATAATAGGGACAGTGTAGATTCAAGTTACAAATGCAACAGTTTACTAAAAACCTCATGCGGAGTTAAAAATTCTAAGGGGAGATAGGGTCAAATCTTTACAGGCTGACCGAGAATAACTCAATTATACAACAAAAAGACAGGAAATAAAAAGGCATTTTTGATATAATAGAACTTAAGTAAAGGAGGTTCGAAAATGCCTAAATTTAAGCCTTACCGAAAAAATCAATTTATGTTATTCCCTAAATCCATTGATGATTATGTCCCCCAAAATCATTTATCAAGAATGATAAGTAATATTGTAGAACAATTGGATACCAAGGATATTGAAGATAAATATTTCCAATTAGGACAAAATACCTATCATCCCAAGATACTGATAAAATTACTCTTTTACGGTTATGCCACCGGAGAGAGAAGCGGACGAAAGCTCTCATCTAAATGTGAAACCGATACCGCCTATATCTATTTATCTCAAATGTACAAACCCGATTTCAGGACCATTAATGATTTCAGGAAAAATAACATTGAAGAATTATCCAAATACTTTATCGATATTCTCCGTATGTGTAAAGAATTGGGCTTAATCTCGGTAGGCCAAATGAATATCGATGGTACCAAGATCAAGGCTAATGCCGCCAATCGCCGAACCAAAACCAAAGAGGCTTACCTAAAGTGGTTGAAAAGAATCGATGATAGGATAAAAAAGATGTTAGAAGAAGCAGAAGCTACCGATTCTAAGGAAGACCAACTATACCAAGATAAA
Organism: Atribacterota bacterium; assembly: GCA_035648055.1. Taxonomy (GTDB): domain Bacteria; phylum Atribacterota; class Phoenicimicrobiia; order Phoenicimicrobiales; family Phoenicimicrobiaceae; genus Sediminicultor. Next base: position 848 of record DASRMF010000077.1, on the reverse strand, counting down.
CGAGGAGATGAACTGCCGGAAGAATTAAATACCCAAGAGAAACTCAAAGCCAGGATTAAAAAGGTCATGAAGAAGTTTGAAAACGAAAAAGAAAAGATCAATCTCACCGATCCGGACGCCAGATTCATGAAAGATGGCCATTACCGTATCGATACCAGTTATAACTGTCAGGCCTCCCTAACCAAAGAACAGATCATGTTATCAAGTGAGGTCATCACCCAAGCCTCTGACCGCAAAGCCTTGAAATTAATGGTGGAAACTAGTGATGCTAATTTAGCACAGCCTATAGAAGAAGTGGCTGCTGATGCCGGGTATTCCAGTTACGATAATTATGAGTATCTGGAAAAAAATAATAAGATCGGATATATCCCTGATCAAAACCTTAGGAAAGATTTAAAGGGAAAAGGACCCTATCGCCGGGATCGTTTTCGCTATGACCTAGAAAAAGATATCTTTCTTTGTCCTGAAGGCAAGAAACTGAAGTTACACCATATCCGCCGAAAGGATTATGGTTACCGGAAATTTCAGACGAAAATTTATAAGTGCAAAGATTGTCCCAATTGTAAAAATAGATCATTATGTACCAGACAGAAGTATCGTACCATTAACCGGGAAGACCGGAAAGTATTGATTAACCAGATGCGAAACAGGCTACAGTCCGAGGTAGGAGGTAAGAAGTACCTCCAGAGGCTATGGACTACCGAGCCGGTATTTGGGCATCTGAAATATAATCTAGGTTACCGGCACTTTTTCCTAAGGTCACTTAAGAAGGTAAGGGGTGAATTCAGATTGATGTGTATCGGTTGGAACCTAAAGAAAATGCATAAACTGATGGCTTTTGGTTAAGC